>NZ_JBJJBV010000016.1:0-45628 GCF_045446735.1 Nocardiopsis protaetiae | reverse complement strand
CCCGCTGGCCCCGCCCCGAGCGCGCCGACGGCCTCTGACGTCGCGTCGACCGCCCATGGCGCCTGCCCCGAGCGCGCAGGAGGCCTTTCCCACGGCGGAGACCGAGGAAGTCCCCTCTTCCCTTCGTCCTCCGGGGCAAGGCTCGAAGTACCTCCGGCCCACACATGCGGCTGCGCGTCTTCGCACAGGTACTCGCCGCACCGGCGCGCGGGCGCCATGTCCGCCGACCTGGAACCCTGGATGCTCGACACCGCCAACCGGCCCGGCAGCATCGACGCCTTGCTCTGCCGCGTCGGCAAGCCCCTCATCCCCAAGGAACTCGGACGCCTCATGCACAATCGGACCGCCGACCTCGAACAGCGCCCCAGGACACACGAGATGGGCATCTACAAGCGCTACTTCGACCTCATCGCCTCGGGGAGGAAGACCACCGAGGTCAGGGTCGACGACGACAAGCGCAAACGGCTCGCGGTCGGTGACCTGCTGCGGTTCAGGTGCCGGGACGAGGAGGTCCTGACCCGCATCACCCGTCTGGCCCGGTACTCGACCTTTGCGGAGATGTTCGACCACGAGCCGGAGGCCTCGACCGACCCGACCGCGAACCGTGAGGAGCAGCTCCGCAACATCCGCGCGATCTACCCGCCCGAGCGCGAGGCCCTGGGCGTGGTCGCCATCGGCATCGAGCTTGTGGGCGAGGAGGAACAGCCGGCGTAAGAACCGCGACAGGCCTCCCTCACCCACCCGCGTCGGCGAGGGAAAGTGCGGGCGGCCGATCGGCCTCACACACGACCCCTTCGAGGACTGGGACGCAGAAGACCATACCCCCATGGCCGAACGATCGTTCGCTGCTCTGCTGGTGGCCTCCCACGTTCTGGCGCCGCGACCACGCGGCCACATGACGTCCGATTTCAAGCCCCCAGGACTCACCGGAGGTCAACTTTGACCACCACTAGTCAAACTTGTCTTCCGGGCTGGCCCACAGGTGCACCGAACAGAGGTATCCGCTGGCGGACCCTGGGGGGATCGCGATGGGCTGTCGCCGCAAAGGGTTCGCGCCGTAGGGTCGAGCGGCCGGGCACCGCGTTCCTTCGCCGAGAGGATCAGCCTTCTTGTTCATCATGCGACCCGCCACCGGGGACGACGTGTCCGGTGTGGCCTCGATGATCACCGCACGCTGTGAATGGATGGAGAGGCACGGGTTGGAATCCTGGCGCGAGGATGTCGACGACCTCGCCGGGCAGGCCGGGCGCGGCTTCATGTGGGTGCTCGAAACCGAGGGCCGCATCGTCGGGTGCACGACGGTGATGACGCAGGCGCTGCCGCAGGACTGGACTCCCGAGGAGGCCGCCGAGCCGAGCCTGTACCTGTTCACGACCGCGACCGACCCCGCGTACCGGGAGCACGGGCCCGGAACCCTGATCGGCCTGTGGGCGGTCGACCGGGCCGCGCGTCAGGGCCGCCGCTGGGTGCGGCAGGGCTGTTATTTTCCGGAGCTCGTCAAGTACTACAAGACCCAGGGATTCGCCCTGGTCAAGGAGCAGGACCGCAACGCCGGACGCCTGTACCTCCTCGCCCGCCGCGCCGAACACCTCGACCTCACCCAGCTCGGCCTGGCGAGTGACCGCTAAAGGGACTGCACGGCCTCGCGCAGCGTTCGGCCACCCGGGTAGTCGCCCAGATCGGTCACCAGGTGCCGCAGGCGGGTGCGGGTCGTGGCCCGGATTCTCTCGGCAGGAACCGTCTCTATGACCTGCATGCCCAGCCCAGTGGCGGTCTCGCCGTCCCGGGCGGCCGCGTGGGCGCGGGCCTGCACCGCCACGGCGGCGGCCCAGCCCGGCGCCCCCACCCTCTTCAGCCCCGCCGAGGACTCGGCATGGGCAAGGGCATCGGCCGGATCGTGGGGCAGCGCGGCCTCGGCCAGGTGCAGCTCGAACTCCGCCCGGTCGAACCCGAACCGCCCCGGCACCTCTTCGCCCGCGTCCATGTGGCGGCGGGACTCGATGATCGTCCGGGCCAGCTCTTCCCTGTCGCCGAGCTCCGCCAGGGCACGCGCACGGCACCACGCACCGATCTGAGCCCGCCGCAGCGGAGTGTCCGCGAACCCCGCGGCCCGGTCCGCCGACTCCAGGGCCTCCCCCGGTCGGTCCTGTCCCAGCGTCACCATGGACTGGGCGCCCAGGGCCCATCCCGCCAGCCACCGGTCACCGACCTGTTCGCCCACCCGGGCCGCCGTCCCCAGGTGGATGAGTGCCCCGGCCGGGTCCCCCGTGTGGTGGGCGAGGTTGCCCAGCAGCGCGGACAGCCACCCGAGCGCACGCCGGGTCTCCGTATCCGAGTGCCCCATGAGCAGCCCACGGCAACGGGCCACCTCGGCGGCCAGGACCCGGGGCGGGTAGTCGCTGTACCGCGCCTCATAGAACTCGATCGCCCGCTGGGCGAGATCGGCCGTACCGGAGCCGGGCCCGGTCAGGGCGATGCTGTCGGCGACGGCGGCCAGTTCGGGAAACTCGGCGGGCATCGGCTGCTCCTGTCGCGGCTGCGGTATGCGGTGACCGTACCAATCAACAAGAGATCTCGGCAGGGGAACACCCAAGTGCGCCGGGTTCGCCGCATAGACGCGGGCCAAGGCCAGGACGTAGTCCGGGCCGGGGCGGGCCTGACCGTGCTCCCAACGGCACAGCATGGCGGTGGTCAACCCGGGGGGAGCCAGCCCATCGAACCTGTACACCTCCGCGACAGCCTCCACGACGTGTGGACGGGACCACCCATAGGCGAGCCGCCATGCCTCCAACCGCGTGATGGGCAGGTCGCGGATGATCTGCCCGGCGATCGCCGGGACGGTCGCACCGTGGCGCTGACAGTCGGCACGAATACGGGCAGCGGCGCGGGCGAGCTGGGCACGGGTGGCACGTGTGACGCGAGCGGCCTTCACATCCGTCTCCCGAAAAGGGGCGGGGGATTGGGAGCGTACCCGCGCCGCAGAGTGCGCAACATTGCCGCCACGGTCAATGTTCGCTCACCGCGGCGGCATTGATGCGCCCGAGCCGCGAGGCGTTCTCTGGGAGAAACAGCCGGCAGGTCCCCGCCTCCGGAAGAAACGAGAGATGGCCGATGACCACAACGGACACCACCACCCGCGTTCCCCGCGCCTTCATGCCCCCCGAGGTGTGGGCGCGCCAGGTCCTCCTGCTCACCCGTGACCACCCGTGGGACACCGTCATGGCGGAACGGTGCCTCGGGCAGGCCGTGGCCTACCTGATCACCGCCATGGAGAAGTGGGGCCAGGGCCTGGAACTCGGCTGCGGCCCGCTGGTGGACATCGCCGTGCACGGATTCATCCTGGACACGGTGAACTACCGCGAGTTCTGCGCCGTCCACTTCGATGGCCGGTTCCTGGAGCACGTCCCCGAGATCGCGTTCAAGTACGACGGGACGGTGGTTCGCACCGCCCACATCATCGAGGCCAACGGCTTCGCTGTGGACTGGCCGCTGTGGGACCGCGACGCCGCCAAGTGCAGCCCCTGTCACCCGGGGAGCAACTGCCACTGACGACCGGCTGAAATCCGGGCGAGGCCGACACCTGCGGAGGTGTCGGCCTCTATCGCTGTTCACCTGCCATCTCAGTGGTGTCGTGGCTAACGTGGTGCGGGTCCCCTCTCCCCAGCTGCGAGGACCACGACCATGGCCGACCCGACCAGGGATGTCCCGAGCTACTGGGACCGGTACACCCGGGGCATCACACCGCAGGCTCCGGAGGAGAGGCTGGCCTCTGCTCTGGAATGGACCCAATACGCGGGACACGGACCCGGTGTCGAACTACTCGGGCAGCCCTCTTCCGCCCTGGAATTGGGATCCGGGCGGGGGAACGCCGTCGCCACGCTGGCCTCCCTCGGCGCGAAGGCCGCCGGAGTGGACCTGTCTCCGGTGGCGGTCGAGCAGGCGCGGACACGGTGGGGGTATCTGGGCGCGGAGTTCCACCAGGCGGACGCGGTCGACTTTCTGGAGGGCGCGCCCCGGCGGTGGGACACCATCTACTCGGTCTGGGGAGCGGTGTGGTTCACCGACCCGGAGGTGTTGCTCCCGCTGGTGTACGACCGGCTGGAACCCGGCGGGAGCTTCGTGTTCTCCCACGCTCCCGCGATCCCGGGGTCGTACGGAGCGCAGGGCATGTACGGGGGCGGGTTCAACGGCCGCCGGGTGTGGGTGTACCGGTGGGCCTACGAACCCGCGGAGTGGGAGCGGATCCTGACCCGCCACGGGTTCGAGGAGGTGCGGGTGTGGGAGGAACCCGCGCCGGACCCGGAGCACGTGGGAACGCTGATCGCCACCGCCCGCCGATGACCGCCGTCAGACCACCCCAATCGCAGCCGGTGGCACAACAGCCCTCACCCGCACCTACACCGTTCTCGGTCCGGGAGGAATCTCATGGGCATCGAGGTCGAGCGCAAACGCGCCCTCGGAGACGATGCCGGGCCGCTCTCGCGCCGTCTGGTCGAGCAGGGTTGGCATGAAGTCGGCGTGGATCGGGAGGTGGACACCTAATTACAGCCGCCCGGATGTGGACTACCTGAAGACCATGGAGTGCCTGCGGGTGCGTCGGCGCGGCGATGAGTTCGCGGAGATCACCTACAAGCCCGCCTCCACCGACACCACACACAGTGCTGCGGGGGCGATCTCCAAACAGGAGACCAACGTCGGCCTGGCCAACGCCGGGCTCGCGTCCGACGCCGAGGCGCTGCTGGAGCTGATCGGGATGGTGCCCCTGGCCCGGGTGGACAAGGCGCGCACCTCCTGGCGGCATCCGGACCTGAGCGAGGTCACCGTCGCCGTCGATGAGGTCCAGGGCGCAGGGACGTTCGTCGAGGTCGAGGTCATCAGCGACGACCCGGGCGAGGCCGAGCAGGTCCTGGCCCGGGTGGAGGAAGACCTCGGCCTGAACGGACACCCGGTGGTGGCGATGCCCTACCGCGACCTCGTGCGAGCCACGGAATTGGGCCGGCTTCCCGGCCACTGACCGACAGCAGCCCAGAAACCGCGAGCTCTCCGGCCCATCCCCGCATGCGCGGGGGTCGGCTGGCTTGACCTGGTGGAAGTCCGGCCCCCACGGTCCATCCCCGCATGCGCGGGACTTGGCCCTCGGCGTACACCCCGGCCTCGCGCAGGCGCGGTCCATCCCCGCGTGCGCGGGGCTTGGCTGTCCGTGGGCAGGTCCAGGTAGGACGCCACCGGTCCATCCCCGCGTGCGCGGGTCTTGGGCGTCCGGTCTGGGTGCGGCGCTGGATCTCGGCGGTCCATCCCCACGTGCGCGGGGCTTGGAGTTAATGACCTGGGCAAACGCGGGGCGTTATCTCCGCGTTATATACCCGAGACGGCCATGGAAGCTCGGCTCCGATCACTGTTGCATGAACGTCAGGGTGGCCTCAAGGCCAACAGCTACTCAGCGGTGGTGCGGATGACATATCCGGTTCCGTGCTTCGGTCGGGGGTGTCTCTTTTGACCTCATCTGTGAAGGCGGGGGCGCTGGGCTAGGGGGTCGCCAGGCAGAGGGTGGGGAGCAGTTCCCCTGCCGGGTCGCGTTCCGCGAGTCCCTGGGCGACGAGTAGTGCCGTTGCGGTCTTCGGGTCGTCGACGCGGCCCATGTCGAACAGTGCCGCGACCGTGTCCGGACGCAGTGGAACCGGGGGCTGCCAGGGCAGGTGAAGTTTCACCGGTCCTCCGTGAGTTCGGACAGGCGGAGGGCGGCCTCCTGCGCACGAACCAGGGAGGCCAACGACTCGTCGTGGAGATCGCGGGCCGCTCCCGCTTCGATGACCCGGTCGGTGATCGCCCCGAGTTCGTGCGCGGAGGTACTGTCCGTGCGCTCGTCGTCGGCGGCGCGAACGCGATCCGCGTACTCCTCCAGGAGTTCGATCCGTCGTTCGAGGTGGCCGCGCTCCTCTGCGAGGGCCACCCGGGCCCGTTCGGCCGCCGCGCGGGAACGTTCCCCCGTGATCGGGGTGGCCTCGATCTCCCGCAGCGAGCGGGCCAGATCCCCCAGCCCTCGGGCGATGGTCCACTCGGTCTCGGCCAGCACGACTTGGTTGCGGACCGAGTCGAGGAGCAACCCTTCGCGATGCAGTCCGGACTCCAGGACCGTGTCCACCGCCTGTTGGGTCCGTGCGAGCAGGGCGCGGCCTTGATCGTCGAGCGCGTCCGGGGTGACATGGCGCCCCTCGTAGGACGCGGCCACGACGGGCGGCGTCTCCTGTTCCGCCTTGCGCTGGCGACGGAACGTGAGGTGCAGGGCACCGGCGCTCCAGATCAGCGGGACGCCGACGGCCACCAAGAGCCCCCACCACGCCGGGATCAACGCGTGGAGGGAGTACAGGAGCAGCATCGGCACCACGGCGAAGACCAGCAGCGCCACCAGGAACGGCTGCCGGACGGGTACGGGCCCGGTGTCCCCCGCCGCAAGGCGGCTCAGGGCCGCCGACAGGCGTTCGGCGTCCTCGGCCGGGAGGGTCGGGTCCAGGACCGGACGGACCGGCACCGGTTCCGTCGGGGCCTCCCCCGTGGCGGAACGCTCCAGGGCGGCGCGGGCCTCGTTCCCGCGTGCCGTCAGGATCAGCAGCCCCTGGGGATCGCGCTCCGCGAGCCCCTGGGCGATGAGCGCCGCCGTGGTCTGCGGGTCCCCGGTGACCGGGCAGTACAGGTCGTCACGCCCGGGGAAGGGCCGGGCGGCGAGCAGCGCGGCCGCCGTGTGTGCTCGGAGGACGACGGTGTAGCCGTCCGGGAGGGTCAGGTCCACGGCTTCCCCTCGTCGGTGAGCTCGGACAGGCGCAGGGCCAGTTCCTGGGCGCGGACCAGGGAGGTCAGCGCTTCGTCGTGCAGGTCGCGGGCGGCCCCCGACTCCAGCACCCGGTCGGCGATCGCGTCGAACTCGCGCGCCGAGGCCGCGTCCGCGCGTTCGGCCTCGAAGGAGCGCACCCCCGTCGCGTACTCCTCCAGGAGCTCGATCCGCCGTTCGAGGTGGCCGCGTTCCTCCGCGAGGGCCGCGCGGGCCCGCTCGGCCGCCGCGCGGGATCGCTCCCCCGCGACCGGTGTGCCGTCGGCACGCGCCGCCTCGCCGGACAGGCGGGCCAGGCCGCGGGCGATGGCCCACTCGGTCTCGGCCAGCACCACCTGGTTGCGGACGGTGTCGAGCAGCAGCCCCTCGCGGTGCGGGTCGGAGTCCAGGATGGCCTCCACCGCCCGCCGGGTGCGTTCCAGCAGCGCGCGGTACTCCCCCTCCACCCGTTCCGGGAGAACGTAGTGGTCGGCCAGGGCCTCCAGAACGTGCCGCGGCTCCCGGCGCTTGCGGGCCCGCTCCCCCAGGTAGGAGGGCACCATGAGCCCGGCCGCCGTGACCACGGCCACGGGGGCCAACACGGCGAGGGGCAGGTCCGACGCGGGAATCCAGAAGGCCACGAAAACGAGCGCCGCCGCGTAGCCCGCGCGCAGGGCCGTCCAGCCCCGGGCCCGGAGTTCGGGCCCCGCTTCCGGGTCGGCCAGGGCCGACAGCAGCGCCCGCCGGCGGTCCTCCGGGAGCCGGGGGTCCAGGATCACCCCGGCCGTGTCGTCGCCCGCCGCCGGGGACATCAGGCACGCGCGCACCTCGTGCCCCAGCGGCGTCAGCCCCAGGAACCCCTGCCGGTTCCGTTCCGCGAGCCCCAGGTCGATGAGCGCCGCGTTGCCCGGCGCCCCCAGGTACACCGGCGACCACACGTGCGGGTCGTCCGGCAGCGGCTCCGCGCCCAGCACCGCCTCGGCCAGTCCGCGGCTCAGGGGGATCGTGCGACCGTCGGCGAGTGTGACGTCCAAGCGGATCCTCGGGGGGCCGGGGGATACAGGGGGATTTCGTCCTCTTTTATATCGGACGGGCGGTCAGCGGTCCCGGTTTCGGCAGGCCCCCGGTGGATAGACTCCCGCTCGACGTCCCCCATGATCGGAGCCCTCATGAAGGCGCGCGGCATCCGCAGACTCCACCCCCTGGAACCCGGCGACCCGCAGGAGGTCGGCGGTCACCGAATCGTGGGCCGGGTCGGCTCGGGGGGCATGGGCACCGTCTACGCCGCCTCCTCGCCGGGGTCCGGCGGCTACATGGCGGTCAAGGTGATCCACGCCGAGCAGGCCTCCGACCACCGGTTCCGGGACCGGTTCGCCCTAGAGGCACGGTTGTTGGCGCGGGTGAACAGCCCCTCGGTGGCGCGGTTCGTGCGGGCCGACGTGCAGGCCGAGCTGCCGTGGATGATCACCGAGTACGTGCCCGGCCCCACCCTGCGCCACCACGTGGAGCGGTTCGGCCGGCTCAAGAAGGGGATGCTGCTCGGGGTCGCCGCCGGGACCGCGGAGGCGCTGCGCGCCATCCACGCCGCCGGGGTGGTGCACCGGGACCTGAAGCCGAGCAACGTGGTGCTGTCGGCCAAGGGTCCCAAACTGGTGGACTTCGGGATCGCGCACCCCGTGGAGGACCCCGACCCCACCAAGTGGATCCGGCTGCGGCGGATGCGCCGCGCCTACCGCGACCTCAAGCTTCCGTCGCCGGAGTCGCTGCCCGACGCGCGGATCGCCGCCTGGGTGGACAAGCTGGGCACGCCCGGGTGGATCAGCCCGGAGCAGTACTCGCGCCAGCCCACGACGCAGCGCTCGGACGTGTTCCTGTGGGGGACGACGGTGGCGTTCACGGCGCTGGGCCACGACCCGTTCGGGCGGGCCGACCCCAAGGAGATGGCCCGGCGGGTGCTGTTCGAGGAACCCGACCTGGAGTACCTGCCGCAGGGCCTGAAGAAGCTGGTCGAGGCGGCCGTGGCCAAGGACCCCGAGGACCGGCCGGAGGCGGCCGAACTGCTGCGGGAGCTACTGGCCCTGGAGGGCGCGGCGACGGTGCGCGAACTGATGGAGCGGTCCTGGACGGAGGTGGCGGTGCGCCCGCCGGACGTGCCCCGGCAGGGGCTGCGCCTTTTCGGTCAGAGCAGGCCGTAGTGGGCGCGGGCGTCGCGGCCGAACATGACGGCGACCATGTACACCGCGAAGCCCAGCGGCACGACGGCCTCCCAGCCGCCGGAGAGCAGGTTCCAGGCGAGCAGCGCGCCCGCGGCGCCGTGGAAGAGCACCACGCCCCAGAACACGCCGACCGTGCGCCGCCGGATGCGGGCGGCCAGCAGGGTGGACAGCACCCCGTAGACACCGGTGACGACGGCCAGGACGAGGATCATGGACCGCATGGCCTCCACGCCCAGGTCCATCTGGACGCCCTGCTGGGCGAACGCCTCGGCCTGGGCGGCCAGCGCCGCCTCCATCTGCTCCTGGGGGATGACCAGGCCCTGGAGGAGGAGCAGCGCCATGGCGATGCCGCAGGCGCCGCCGATGAACATGAGGATGCGCACGACCGCCACCCGCCGGGGCAGGGGCGCGTCCGGGCGCAGGGCGGCGAAGCTCGCCTCGAAGTCGGGCAGGCCCCCGCGCGGCGGCATGCCGTCGGGCTCGTAGGGGTCCTGGCCAGCGGGAGACACAGCCGTCCTCCAAGGGGTTTCGGGGTCACCGGCACCCCTCATGGTAGGGCCCGGGGGTGGGACACCGGGCCGGACCCGGTGATACGGACGGGTCGAAAAATCTCCTGCGGTACGGCAGATTCTACAAATCGTAACCCTGGGGCCCATGACCCCCGGAGAGATCACATCTAAGGTTGCGTCTCTGGGCCCGCTTCCACCCCGAGCGGTAACACGACGATCCCCTGATCCCCCCATGAAGGAGCACGGACCCATGTCCAGACTCGTGCGCGCCTCGGCCGCACTGATGCTGACGGGCGCTTTCACGGTGCCGTTCGCCCCCGCGGCGGGCGCCGCCGTCCCGCAGGAGCCCGCCGCCGGCGACACCGCGTTCACGCTGTCGCTGCTGCACGCCAACGACCCGGAGTCGCAGCTGCTGGCCGCCTCCGGCCAGGACGGCTTCGGCGGCGCGGCCCGGTTCACCACCCTCATCAACCAGCTGCGCGACGCCGAGGAGTCCGGGGCGCAGGCCGGTGGCGACGAGGCCGACAGCCGCGGTGTGGTGACCGTCAACTCCGGCGACATGTACCTGCCCGGCCCGGAGTTCGCCGCCTCCCGCGAGGACGGCGCCCCGTTCTACGACGCGGTGGCCGCCCGGTACGCGGGCTACGACGCGATCTCCATGGGCAACCACGAGTTCGACTTCGGCCCGGACGTCTACGCCGAGTTCATCGAGCAGTTGCCGGACGTGCCGGTGGTGGCCGCCAACGTCGACGTCTCCAAGGAGCCGTCGCTGGCCGCGCTGGAGCAGGCCGGCCGGATCGCGCCCAGCACCGTCGTCGAGACGGGCGGGGAGAAGGTCGGCATCGTCGGCGCGCTCTACCCGCCGCTGGCCACCATCACCAGCCCGCGCGACGTGGTGGTCGAGGACCTCATCGACCCGGTTCAGAATGAGGTCGACCGCCTCGAAGCGGCCGGTGTGGACAAGATCATCATGATCTCGCACCTGCAGAACATCACCTACGAGGAGCGGGTCGCCCAGGAGCTCACCGGGATCGACGCGATCGTCTCGGGCGGCGGGCACGAGGTCATGGCCAACCCGGACGACGCCCTGGTCCCCGGGGACACGGTCACCAACCACCCGGGCACCGGGCAGCCGCTCTCCTACCCGCTGGTCGCCACCAACCCCGACGGCGAGACCGTGCCGATCGTCACCGCGGGCTCCAACTACAAGTACGTGGGCCTGCTGGTCCTGAACTTCGACGCCGACGGCAACGTGACGTCGGTGTCGGACCGCTCCGGCGCCGTCCGGGTCTCGGGCACCGGGGACGACGCGGTCGCCCCGCACCCCGACGTGGAGGCGCAGGTCACCAAGCCGGTCACCGACTACGTGGCCGAGCTGGCCGAGACCGTGGTCGCCCAGAGCGAGGTGGACCTCAACGGCGTCCAGAACCCGGGCGTGCGCACCCAGGAGACCAACCTGGGCAACCTGGTGGCCGACGGCCTGCTCGACACCGGTGTCCGCAACGCCGCGCGGTACGGCGTTCCCGAGCCGCAGATCGGCATCCAGAACGGCGGCGGCATCCGCAACGCCTCGGTGATCCCGGCCGGTCCGCTGACCGCGCTGGACACCTACTCGATCGCCCCGTTCGCCAACCAGGTGGCCGTGGTGCCCGACCTCCCGCGCTCCCAGATCAAGGAGCTGCTGGAGCAGGGCGTCTCCGCCGCCCCGGCCGCCAGCGGCGGCTTCATGCAGGTGGCGGGCGTGAACTTCGCCTACGACCCGGAGCGGACCGCCCAGGTGGCCGCGCCGGACGGCACCATCACGACGCCGGGTGAGCGGGTCCGCAACGTGATCCTGCACGACGGCACGGTCATCGTGGAGGACGGCAAGGTCGTGGCCGGCGACCCGATCACGGTGGTCACCAACGACTTCTCCGCCCGGGGCGGCGACCTGTACCCGTTCCGCGGGGCGGACTTCACCGTGGTGGGCTCCACCTACCAGGGTGCCCTGGAGCGGCTGGTCACCGACACCCTGAAGGGGGAGATCACCGAGGCCGCCTACCCCGAGGGCGGTTCCGGCCGCATCGTCGTGGGCGAGGAGGCGACCGTCCCCGAGCCGGGCACCGGCCCGAGCCCGAGCCCGTCCCCGTCGCCGACCGACGGCCCCTCGACCGGGCCGACCGACGGTCCGACGGACGGCCCGAGCGGCAAGCCCTCCGACCCGGCGAGCCAGAGCCCGAGCCCCAAGCCGGGCAACGGCTCGCTGCCCAGGACCGGTACCGCGATCCTGGGCCTGGTCGCGGCCGCCGTGGTCGCGGTGGGCGCGGGTGGCACGGCCCTGTACATGAGCCGCAAGCGCAAGGCGGTGGCGGCGGACGGCGCCGCCCCTGACTCCTGACCGCGGTAACACGCGGTAGGCGAGGGCCCCGCCGGACTTTCCGTCCGGCGGGGCCCTTCGTGTTCCCGGGTGGTCGCGCTCCCTCAGCAGTGGGGCAGGCCCTCGATGGGCCTCCAGGGCTGGGAGACGCGCAGGGCGGTGGCGCTGACGAAGACGTCGCGGTCGCCGGTGTCGTCGTCGGTGAGCACCCACCAGGTGGAGAAGGCGCCCTTGCCGTCGGAGTGGGCGGTGCCCTCGGTCTGGCAGAAGAAGTAGTGCCGCCCCGCCCACAGCCACCCGCTGGTGGGGTGGCGGGTGTCCGGCGACCAGTACGAGCGGGCGTCGCGCCAGGTCGTGTAGTAGTGGCGGACGGAGAGGGCGCCGCGCTCCGCGGCGTCCGTTCCGGCCGGCTTCACGGGGGCCGCGGCCTGGGCCGCCGCGACCGGGGCCGCCAGGCTCAGGGGCAGGGCCAGGGCGACCGCGACGGCAGCCGCGCGCAGTGTGCCTGCTCGGGTCATCGGAATGCTCCTCGACTCCCCCGGACACCGGTGCGCCCGCACTCCGGGACGGATGTTCCTGCTGGAATGTGGTGATGGGCGGCGATCACCGCCCACCACCACATTGTCACTCAGAGTGAACAATTCGTCCCGTTGCGACACGAGCCCGACCGCGGAGCCGAATCAGGCAGCGGATCAGAGGCAGGCCACCACGTCGCGGGTGAACTGCGCGATCTCGTCGCGCTGGGCCTGGTCGGTGCCGGACTCCTCGAACCAGATGAGGACGAAGTGGCAGGCGTCCTGGACGTCGACGGCGTCGCTCTCGCCCTCCTCCAGGTCCTGTTCGAGCAGCACCGCCGCCAGGATCGCCGCACCCTCACTGGGGAACGCGATCACCCGGACCAGCGGGGTGTCGGTGGCCGAGGTGCACTGGAACGGCGCGGGCTCCTCGTCCTCCGAGGCGCAGATCTCGCCGGTCAGGTTGCTCCGGCTGGGGATGTCGTACTCCTCCCGCAGCTCGGCGACCAGCTCGTCGGCGGTAAGCAGGTCCTCGGGCGGGAGGGTGGGTCGCTCGGTCGGCTCGAACGTGGGCCCGGGGGTCGGGGCCGGCTCGGTGGGCTCGGGTTCGGGGGTGGGGGACTCCTGCGCCGAGGGCGAGGGCGAGGGGCTCGGCTCGGCGGCGGCCGACCCGGCGATGACCCGGTTGCCCCAGAGCAGTCCGCCGCCCAGGAAGGTACCGCCCGCCAGGACGGTGATGACCACGAGGACGGCCAGCAGGCCGGTGCCGTACGTGCTTCTCGGCGGGGGCGGGCCGCCGGGGTTCGGTCCCCCCGGAGGCGGCCCGGCCGGGGGCGGCGGGCCTCCCGCGGGCGGCGGCCCCACCGGCGGCCCCATCGGGGGCTGCCCCGGAGGCCGTGCGGGCGGCGGCGCCTGCCCGCCCGGCGCCTGCCCACCCTGTGCCTGTCCACCCTGGTTCGGCGGCGGCGCCTGCGGCACCTGCCCGCCCTGGTACGGGGGCCGCCCGGGCGCGCCCTGCCCCGGCGGGAGGTTCCATTGCGGCTGCCCGGGCTCCGCGTGAGGGTTCACGTGTGCTCTCTCCTCGTCATCGGCGTCGAGCGGTCGACGGCGAAGCCCGGGGATCTCCTCACTCCGATGCCCGAATCACCGTGATACTGCCACCCTTTCATCCCGGATCATCCCATTGGTCCCGCCGAAACGACCAGCCGGGTCCCGGGAACGGTGACCCCTTGGCACCCGTCGGCGACCGAGCGCACACCACTTCACCAAGAACCAGTTTTTCGTCAAGCAAGGGCAAGGAAAGCACACGAATTGAACACCTGAACCATTTGTCCGGTATGTGAATACCGTATTTTCGGCCAACCTTGGGCCATCCGGCGCGCATAATAGGGAAATGCGCGACCCCGGACCTACGATCGACAGCATGACCTGCGTTTTGCTGGCCGAAGACGATGTCTCGATCTCCGAGCCTCTCGCGCGCGCACTCCGTCGCGAGGGCTACACGGTGGACGTGACCGTCAACGGCATTGAGACACTCGACCGTGCCCGAGCGGGGGACATCGACCTGATGGTCCTCGACCTGGGCCTGCCCGAAATGGACGGGCTCGAAGTGGCGCGTCGGCTGCGAGCCGAGGGCCACGGAACGCCGATCCTCATCCTCACCGCCCGCGCGGACGAGGTCGACACCGTCGTCGGCCTCGACGCCGGCGCCGACGACTACGTCACCAAGCCCTTCCGGCTGGCCGAACTCCTGGCCCGGGTGCGCGCGCTGCTGCGCCGCGGCGGGGCGGAGGTGCCCGTCGTCCACGGCGTGCGCATCGACAACGACTCCCGCCGGGCCTGGCTGGGCGAGCGCGAACTCCAGCTCACCACCAAGGAGTTCGACCTGCTGCGCGTGCTCGTGCGCGACGCCGGCAAGGTCGTCACCCGCGAGCAGATCATGCGGGAGGTGTGGGACACCAACTGGTGGGGTTCGACCAAGACCCTCGACATGCACATCTCCTGGCTGCGGCGCAAGCTCGGTGACGACGCCAACCAGCCGTCGTACATCACGACCGTCCGGGGCGTGGGCTTCCGCTTCGAGCGGGACTGATCGGACCGTGTGTTCGACGCGCCTCGGCCGTCTCCCGGTCGGACGAACATGAGGTGACATGCGCAGGCGGATGGTTTTCTCCACCCTGGTGGTGACCGTCATCGCCGTCATGCTGCTCGGCCTGCCCCTGGGTGCGCTCACCTACAAGCTGGTGCACGACGAGAGCAGTCGTGCCCTGCTGGGCGAGGCGGAGCTGATCGGCGCCGAGAGCGACACCATGTTGGAGATCCACGACGAGGTCAACCTCGCCGAGTTCGACCGGGACCACCCCGAGCGATTCATCCGGATCACCACGGCGGACGGTTCGAGCACGGTGACGGCCGGGAACCCGGCCCTGAACCCGAACGCGCCGGACGCACCGCCCCTGCTGCGGGCCACGGCCACGACCGGGCGGGGCACGGTGGTCGAGGTGTGGATGAGCGGCGAGGAGGTCCAGCAGAGCGTGGTGCGCGCCTGGTTGGGCATCGCCTCGCTGTCCCTGCTGGCGATCGGCGTGGCGGTGGGCCTTTCGATGTTCCAGGCCCGCAGGCTCACCCTGCCGCTGGTCGACCTGGCGGCCACCGCCGAGCGCCTGGGCTCGGGGGTGACCACGCCGTGGGGCCATCGCTACGGCATCCCGGAGGCCGACCGGGTCGCCGAGGTGCTGGACCGCAGCGCAGAGCGCATCGCGGGGCTGATCGCGACCGAGCGCCACTTCGCCACGGACGCCTCCCACCAGCTGCGCACCCCGCTGACGGCGCTGACCATGCGCCTGGAGGAGATCATCGCCGAGGCCGGGAACCCCGAGGTGGTCCGCGAGGAGGGCGAGGCGGCCCTCGCCCAGACCGAGCGGCTGGTGGAGACCGTCGAGAGCCTGCTGGGCCGGGCCCGCAAGAGCCAGAACCCGGAGGTGGAGGCGGTCCCGCTGGACCCGGTCCTCAACCACCTCCAGGCCGAGTGGGCCCCGGTGTTCCAGCAGGAGAACCGCAAGCTCCTGGTGACCGGATCACCGGGGCTGACCGCGATGACCGTGCCCACCGACCTGGCTCAGATCCTGGCGACCCTGGTGGAGAACGCCTACAAGCACGGGGCGGGCACGGTGACGATCCGCCGCATCGACACCGGCCAGTCGGTGCGCATCGAGGTCAGTGACGAGGGCGACGGCGTGCCCGAGCACCTGTCCGGGCGGATCTTCGAGCGGGAGGTCAGCGGGGGCGGCGGCACCGGCCTGGGGCTGGCCCTGGCCCGGCACATCGCCGAGTCCGAGGGCGCCCGGGTCGAGCTGGTGCAGTCCCGGCCGACCACCTTCGCGCTGTTCCTGCCCGCCGGGGCGGGCGGCCTGTCCAAGATGACCGGGCCGGTCTGACCGGACCGACCCGGACCCCGGACCGCCCGCCGCACCCCCGCCGCGGGGGCGTCAGGCCCCGACCGGGGCCGGCACCTTGCCCCGCACCACCAGGTCGGTCCACAGCGAGCGCACCCGGCCCAGGCCGTACGCCTCGACCACCTCGGCGCGGGCCCGCTCGGCCTCGGCCGCGAACCGCCCCTCCCGCACCGTCGCGTGGATGGCCTCGGCCATCGCCACCGCGTCGCCGTGGATCCAGTGCGGGTCGTAGATGGTGTCCGCGCCCGGCCAGGGCAGCAGGGCGGGCACGCCGCCCGAGGCCGCGCACTCGGCCGGCGCCAGGTGGAACGACTCGTCGTCGCTGGTGGAGAGCATGAACCCGACCCGGCGCAGCCAGGTGGCCACGTCGGGGCCGAACGGGTCGAACACCACCGCCCCGGCCAGGTTCTCGTCGCGCTGGATCCGCCGGTAGACGCGCTCGAAGTACTCGCGCTCCTCCGGGCGGTTCCAGATCCACCAGTAGTCCCAGGGCTGCTTGGTCTTGACCGACATCGTGTAGCGCGGGTCCATGCGGCGCAGCTCCGCCAGCACGTCCAGGCCGCGGTCCAGCCGCTTGCGGGAGGGCGCGATGCCGATCATGCCCAGGGAGTACTCCGCCCCCGGGAGCTTGGGCCGGGCCAGCTGCTCGTCGTCCACCCAGTTGGGGACCACCACGACCTTGTCGGCGGGCCAGCCGGTGATCTCCCGGGTGAGGTCGGCGTAGTGCGGGCTGACGCACACCACCGCGTCGACCTTGTCGATGTCGAGCTTGCGCGGCCACTCCGCGTACAGCTCGAACCGGTGCAGCCGGACGATGAGGCGCTGGTCGGGCCGCTTCCACTTGGCGTAGAACAGGGCGTTGGGCCCGCACCACTCGCAGATGACCACGTCGGCCCACCCGGCCAGCTCCCGGGACCGGTACTGGTCGTGAGTGCCCAGGCCCTCCCACTCGTCCATGCGCACGTCCAGGCCGGGCAGCGAGGACAGGTACTCGGCGAGCCGGGTGAAGAACTTCATGTCGTGCCCGGCCACGACCACCTTGAGCGGGCGCCCGGCGTCCGTCCCGGCGGGTGCGGGCGGCAGCGCCTCGGCGAGGTGGCCGCGCAGGCGCTCGGCGGCGCGCTCCAGCGTGTGGCCCCCGGCGGCCTCCCGGCAGCGGGCGGCGGCGTCGGCGTACACGGACCGGTCGTGGTAGGCGCGGGCGACCACCTCGGCCACCGAGTCCAGGTCGGCCCCGGCGAACAGCGGGTAGTCGGCGCCCAGCATGGCCTCGTGCATGGGGGTGCGGTTGAGGACCACGGGCAGGCCCAGCGCGCCCAGTTCCAGGACCTTGGTGGACAGCTCCAGGCTGGCGTCCATGGACGGGTCGCGCCAGGACAGGCCGAAGTCGCACTCGGCGGAGGCGCGCAAGGCGTCGGCGCGGGCCATGCCGCCCCGCCAGTCCACCCCCGGGGTGTTCTCCAGGGCCTTGCGCATGCGCTTGGACCAGTCGGCGGGGTCGGCGTGGACCTTGTCGCCGATCATCACGAGCTCGGCGTCCACGCCGCGGCGCTCCAGGGCGGCCGGGAGCCCGGTCATCTCCAGGGTGTTCCAGGCCGGGGCGAACTTGCCGGTGTAGGCCAGGCGGGCGCGGGCGTGCACCTGCCCGTCGGCGCGGGCGTCCTCGGGGACAACGACCACCGGCGGGAACAGCACGGAGCGGCCGCAGGCGGCGGGCACCGACGACTCCAGGAAGGCGCGCAGCTCCTCGGTCTGGCAGAGCAGGAACCGGGAGGCCAGGGCGATCTCGGTGAGTTCGGCGACGGCGGTCGCGGTGAGCCCGTCGACGGCGTGCGGGAAGTCGGTGAGGTAGGTCCACAGCCGCCCGGCCAGGGACTCCTCCTGGGCGGCCAGCCCGGCCAGCCGCTTGCCGCGCACCACGACGAGGTCGAACGGGGTGCGCTCGTGCCGGGAGACCAGCAGCGAGACGGCCTGCTCGGGGGTGAGGCCGCGCGGCCCGGCGTCGGGGACCAGCTTGTCCTCGTAGGGGCGCAGCAGGCGGATGCCGGGCGCCCCCGCCAGCGGCGCGACCAGCCGGTCGGTGCGCACGGGGGCCTTCAGCAGCAGGGTGACCTCGCATCCGGCGGCGGCCAGGGCCTGTGCCATCGACTGTGCCCAGATCGCTGAACCGTCGATGATGTTCAGGTCCACGTCCCCGTACAAGAGTGCGCGCGGAGGAGGTGTGCTCACGTTCTTCCCTTCGGATGCTTGCGGGTGGCCCGTGCCGGGCGGTCGAGGCGGCCGGGGGTCATCCGACGGCGCCGGTCGGGGCGTCCGCCGCGGTGTGGGCGGGCCCCCTGGCGCCCCTGTCGGTCCCGGGGCCGTGATCGGGGCCCAGGGCCAGGAGGCGGGTGCCGCGGCGGTTCCACTCCGCCGGGTTCCAGCCCCGCCGCACCAGGGCGGTGCGGGCCAGCTCCGGGGTCAGGGAGCTGACGAAAACGTACTGCTCGCCGGCGGGGCGGTCGAAGAGGCCCCGCTCCCCCGCCGCGACGGCCGGGGCGGCGACGGTGCCGACGGCGTCGGCGTCGGAGCACTCCACGGCGCACACCAGGTCGGCCAGGCGGTCCGGGCCCACCGGCCCGGTCCACAGGTGGGCCCAGGGCGCGGTGGCGCGGTCGGCCAGGACGGCCCACCGGTCCGGGCGCAGGCCGCCCAGGCGGACGGTGCGGTCGTCGTCGCGGGTCAGCTCCTCGGGGGTGTCCGGGGTGCTGAACCGGGCGGTGCGGACGGTGACGCCCTCCGAGCGCAGGCGCTGGACGCCGGGCAGGCGGCCGGCGGTGTCGGGGACGACGACCTCGGCCGGGCGCAGGCGCGCGGCCAGCAGGGAGTCGGCCAGGTCCTCGGCGTCGGACTCCCCCGCCGGGTCGGCCAGGACGGCGACGGCGCGGCCGCGCAGCGGCAGTTCGGGGCCGGGCGTGCCGGGCGGGAAGTCCAGCCCGGCGAGGATCTCGGCGAGCCGGACCGGGGTGGCGTCGGCGAGGAAGACCTCGCGGAGCATGGTGCGCTGCTCGGCGGCGGTGGGCGCGGCGGCGCGCAGCCGGGGCACGGTGACGGCCAGCCCCTCGGTCTCGCCGGTCTCCTCGGCGACCGGGTCGTGCGGGACGGGGCGGGTGCCGCAGGCCTGGGCGCGGCGGCTCAGCGCCTCGGCGCTCGGCCCCCGGGCGGGGACGACGGCGACGCGGGCGGCGCGCAGGGCCTCGGCCAGGCCGGGGGCGTCGGCGTCGACCGCCCCGGCGCCCAGCCCGGTGAGGATGTCGGGGACCGGTTCGGCCGGGGTGTCGCGGACGAACACGGTCTCGGGGCCCTCGGCGAGGTCGGCGGCGACCGGGTTGAACAGGTGCAGGGGCACCCCGGCGTCCCCCCGGTGGATGCGGTCGAAGCCCAGGGCGCGCAGGCCCGGGGCGGTCGGCGCGTCGTCCAGGAGCAGGGCGGGGATGCCGCGGGCGGCCGCGGACTCCAGCACCCAGTGCAGGGCGCGGGTGCGGTCGGCGGCGGCCGGGTCGCCCACGTGCGCCCACGGCGAGCCGGGGGCCGCGGCGGAGGCGGAGACCAGGACGAGGTCGACGTCGACGCCGTCCATGACGATCTGGGCGTCGTGCGGGCGCAGGGGCACCGCGCGGATGTAGGGGTCCAGGGCGCGCTGGACCTGCGGGCCCAGGACGGTGGCGACGACGAGCAGCTCCGAGGGGCCGCCGGCGACCCCGGCGAGCAGGCGGGCCTCCTGGCGGTCGGCGTCGAAGGAGCGGACCGGCTCGGCGCCGGGGCGCCGCTGCTGCTGGGAGTGGCGGGTGGAGCCGCTGCGCCGCCACAGGCGGTAGAGGTCGCGCGGGAGGCGGACCAGGGAACGGCCGGGCTTCTTGGCCGCGGCGGTGAGCGCGCGGCCCACCTGGAGCGACGTGGAGTCCTCCACCGCCGCGAGGCGGGCGCGGGCCTCCTGGAGCTGGGCCTCGCGTTCGGCCAGGGCCTGCCTGAGCTGTTCGGTCTGGCTCTGTTCACGCCGTTTCACGGTCTGCCACCTTGTGTTCGGATCGGATCGGCGGGACCGCCGGGGTCCCCGTGCGGGTGCACCCCGTCGGGTGGGGACCGCGGCGGGTCCCGGGTCGGGTCCGGATGCCCTTGGTGAGCCGTGTCGCGGGCTCGCGGGGCGCGGTCGGTGGTGTGTGCTGGTGCGACACGGTGGCTCACCTGCCCCTCTGTCGGGGAACGGTACCGCCGGATGAGGGCGGAACGGTGGATTCGCCGGCCTTGTGTCGTGTCGGGCCCTGGGCCGGGTGCCCGTCCCGGCCGCGCCGCGGGGCACCGCCAGAGGTGGTGTCGTCGGCCGCGGGGCGGGGCCCGGGGGCTCTTCGGGGAGGGAGGGGACGGGTCATGGGATCACCTGGACCACTGGGTGAGGACGGCGGCGACGCGCTCGCCGGCGCGGCCGTCCCACAGGGGCGGGGTCGTGTCGAGGAGGGCCTCGGAGCCCTGGCCGTGCAGGACCTTGGTGACGGCCTGGAGCAGGTCGGCCTCGGTGACGAGGCGGTTGGTGCCGTGGGTGATGGTGACGGGCCGCTCGGTGTTGGGGCGCAGGGTCAGGCAGGGGACCCCCAGGACGGTGGTCTCCTCCTGCACGCCGCCCGAGTCGGTGACGACCGCCTCGGAGCCGCGGATCAGGGCGACGAAGTCGAGGTAGCCGAGAGGTTCCAGCAGGTGGACGCGGGGGTGGCCGCCCAGTCCGGCGCGGTCGAAGGCGGCCTTGCCGCGCGGGTGCACCGGCATGACCACGTCGACGAGGTCGGCGATCTCGTGCAGGCGGGCGACCAGCAGCGCCACGGTGTCGGGGTCGTCGACGTTGGCCGGGCGGTGCAGGGTGGCGGCGACGTAGCGTTCGGGCAGGTCCAGGCGGGCGCGCAGGGCGTCGGCGTCGAACCGGTCGAGGTTGGCCAGCAGGGTGTCGATCATCGGGTTGCCGACCAGGTGGACCCGGTCCGGGGAGACGCCCTCGGCGGCCAGGTGGCCGATCGCCTCCGGGGAGGTGGCGAAGAGCACGTCGCTGAGCTGGTCGGTGACCCGGCGGTTGACCTCCTCCGGCATGGTGTCGTCGAAGGAGCGCAGGCCGGCCTCCACGTGCGCCACCGGGATGTGGAGCTTGGCGGCGACCAGGGCGGCGGCGACGGTGGAGTTCACGTCGCCGTACACGACCACGATCCCCGGTCGGCGGGTGATGAACTCCTGTTCCAGGCCGACCATGAGCGCCGCGGTCTGGGCGGCGTGCGAGCCCGAGCCCACGCCCAGGTCGACGTCGGGGGTGGGCAGGCCCAGGTCGCGGAAGAACACCGCGGACATGCGGTCGTCGTAGTGCTGGCCGGTGTGCACCACCGCCTGCTGGGCGCCGCGGTCGCGCAGCGCGGAGACGACGGGGGCGGCCTTGACGAAGTTGGGGCGGGCGCCGACGATGTGAACGATCGGGGTGTCCCGGCTGCCCAGGGGGGCGCTCGCTGCCACGGCTCTCTGGTCTCCTTCTGGTCGTCGTTCTTCTCGTCGCTCGGCACCACCGGTTCCGGTGGGGCCGTGGCGGTCCGGTGGGGCGTTCCTCGCCGGGACGTCCCGTCCGTGTCGCCGTGGTGTCACCGTCCGGCCACATCCGCGTGGTTGGGTGACTGACCGTGCATGACATCCCTGTTTCCGAAGTGCCCCGTCCCCGGACCCGCAGGCTGCGGGCGGTGACGTTCACCGCGTCGACGGCCTGGCGCCACCTGCGCTCCGACCCCGCCCGGACGCCGCTGCTCGCGCTGCGGCTGATGCCGGGGCCGGTCCGGCGCGCGGCGCGCGGCGCGGCCGCCCGGGTGGGCGGGCCGGTGCGCGCCTACGCCCTGTGGGACGAGGGGCGCCGGGCCGAGGCGCGCGAGGCGGTGCTCGCCGCCGCGTCCGGTGCCGGACCCCGCAGGGTGGGGCGCCTGGTGGCGGCCTGCCTGGCCGCCGGGGACGCCCGGACGGCGCGCGAACTGCTCGAACGCCTTCCTCCGGGTCCGGTCCGCGACCGGGCCGTCCACCGGACGGACCTGGCCACGGGGCGGGCCGTCGCCGCGTCCCCGTCCCCATCGCCCGTCCACCACGGGATCACGTTAACCCGCGATGCCCCAACGCGGCCCGAAGACACGGTGAACGCTCGGCGACCGGAAAGTCCCGCAGGTGAACGACTCTCATCGGTCCCGGAGGGGCCGGTGGACGGATCGGGCGTGCGGGTGTTGCATCTGGTCACCAACGCGCTGCCGCACACCAACGCCGGGTACACCCAGCGCACCCACCGCATCGCCGTCGCCCAGCGCGAGGCGGGCATGGACGTGCACGTGGTGAGCCGGGTCGGCCACCCCCTGGACAAGGGGAGCCGGGACGCGCGCACGCTGGTGCGCGTGGACGGGATCGCCTACCACCGGCTGCTGCCGTGGACCGCCCCGGCCGACCCCGAACAGGAGCTGGCGGCGGGGCTGAAGCTGGGTTCGGAGCTGGTGGAGAGGCTGCGCCCGGACGTGCTGCACGCGGCCAGCAACCACCGCAACGCCCGGGTGGCGCTGGCGCTGGGGCGGCGGTTCGGGCTGCCCGTGGTGTACGAGGTGCGGGGCTTCCTGGAGGAGTCGTGGCTGTCGCGCGACCCGTCGCGGAGCGTGGACGACGCGTTCTACCGCCACGAGCGGGAGCGGGAGACCGAGTGCATGCTCGCCGCCGACCTGGTGGTGACGCTGGGCGAGGCGATGCGCGCCGACATCGAGGCGCGGGGGGTGCCGCCCGAGCGGCTGCTGGTGGTGCCCAACGCGGTGGACGAGTCGTTCCTGGAGCCGCTGCCCTCGGGCGCGGCGGTGCGACGTGAGTGGGGCATCGGCCCCGAGGAGTTCGTGGTCGGCACCACCACCAGCTGCTACGGCTACGAGGGGCTGGACACGCTGCTGGAGGCCGTGGCGCGGATGCGCGGGGAGGGCGAGCGGGCGCACGCCCTGATCGTGGGCGACGGACCCGAGCTGGCCGCGCTGCGGGCCCGCGCCGAGGAGCTGGGGCTGGCCGGGGCCGCCCACTTCCCCGGCCGGGTGCCGGCGGGCCGGGTGCGCGAACACCACGCCGCTATGGACGTGTTCGCCGTGCCACGGCGCGACGACCGTGTGTGCAGAGTGGTGACACCGCTCAAACCCGTGGAGGCCATGGCCGGAAGATTGCCGGTTGTGGCCAGTGATCTTCCGGCTCTGCGAGAGATCGTGGAACCTGGGGTGACCGGAGAGTTAATTCCTCCGGGCGAATCGGCAGGTCTCGCTGATGTCCTGACAAAACTCGCTTACAGTCGGGAAAGGCGAGAGGCCTACGGTCTCGCAGGTCGCAGCCTTATCGGCGCGCACCGCACATGGACCGGGGCCGTATACCGCTACAACCACGCGTACCGGGCCCTTATCCGGAAAATGTCCGAACCAGGCCAGATCCCGTGATCGCGGACAACAGCTATCTACACTCGGACGTCCCGCATGTAGTGACGTTCCTGGCTGTTCTCGATGAAGTGCGCCCGTTCACGAAACGAATGCGAGTGTGACCACGAAGTGGATGCCGCAGCCTCCAACCCAGCCCTTGCAGCCGAGCAGTCCCCGGCGACCGGCGACCTTGTCATCATCGGTCTCGGTTACGTCGGTCTGCCCCTGGCCGCAGAAGCCTCTTCCGCCGGTCTCAAGGTCACCGGACTCGACGTGAACGAGCGCGTCGTCCAGGGCCTCAACAGCGGTGTGTCGCACGTGGACGACCTGTCCGAAGAGGACGTGCGCTCCATGCTGGACCGCGGGTTCACGGCGAGCACCGACCCGTCCGTCCTGGCCACCGCCCGCACCATCGTCATCTGCGTGCCCACCCCGCTGTCGCCGGAGGGCGGCCCCGACCTGGGCGCGGTCACCTCCGCGGCCAAGTCGATCGCCGCGCACCTGAGCCCCGGCACCCTGGTCATCCTGGAGTCGACCACCTACCCGGGCACCACCGAGGAGGTCGTGCGCCCCCTCCTGGAGGAGTCCGGGCTGGTCGCGGGCGCCGACTTCCACCTGGCGTTCTCGCCCGAGCGGATCGACCCGGGCAACCCGACCTTCGGCGTGGCCAACACGCCCAAGGTCGTGGGCGGGCTCACGCCCGAGTGCGGGGAGGCGGCGGCCGAGTTCTACGGCCGGTTCGTCGACACCGTGGTCCGGGCGCGGGGCACCCGCGAGGCCGAGATGGCCAAGCTGCTGGAGAACACCTACCGGCACGTCAACATCGCCCTGGTCAACGAGATGGCCATCTTCTGCCAGGAGCTGGGCGTCGACCTGTGGGACTCGATCGCGGCGGCGGCCACCAAGCCGTTCGGCTTCCAGGCGTTCTACCCCGGTCCGGGCGTGGGCGGGCACTGCATCCCGATCGACCCGAACTACCTGTCGTACAAGGTCAAGACCCTGGGGTACCCGTTCCGGTTCGTGGAGCTGGCCCAGGAGATCAACAGCCGGATGCCGTCCTACGTCATCCAGCGTGCCCAGGAGCTGCTCAACGAGTCCGGGCTGGCGCTGTCGCGGTCCAAGGTGCTGCTGCTCGGCGTCACCTACAAGGCCGACATCGCCGACCAGCGCGAGTCGCCGGCCCGCCCGGTGGCGCGCAAGCTGCTCGCCAAGGGCGCCACGCTCACCTACCACGACCCGCACGTGGAGTCCTGGCAGGTGGACGGGGAGGACATCGAGCGGTCCACCGACCTGGACCGGGCGCTGGCCGAGGCCGACCTGACGATCCTGCTCACCGACCACAGCGACTACCGGCCCAAGCGGCTGGAGGAGTACGCGCGGCTGCTGCTGGACACCCGCGGCGTGCTGCGCCGCACGCCCAAGGACGAGGACCCGGCGCTGGTGCCCGCGCAGGCCCGCCGGCACGTTCAGCGCGAGGGGATCCAGGTCCTCTAACAGGGGATCCAGGTCCTCCGACCGACCGAGGACAGGCCGTTCGGCTTCGGCCCTCCGGCTTCGCCCACCCGTCGCCCGCCACCGCCCTCAACGGACGGCCCGGCGGTCGACGGGCCTTCTTTTGCCGAGGCTCGGGCGCCTCCATGGGCGGGAACCTTCGGCTCCTCCGTCGACGTCCTCGCCCACCCGTCGCCCGCCACCACCCTCAACGGACGGTCTTCGGCCACGGTCTCCTCCTCGAAGACATCTCCTCCGGAGCCTCCAGAACCCCGCCGGGCGCCCTCACCTCAGGGCACGCCGTCCCGGACACCCGGTGTCCGACGGCGTGCCCTCGTGTGTTCACATGCCGTCGTGCCAAGGTTCACCGGTTGAACCCCGGGCGTCCACCCCGCCGACCTTTGCGTGTTTCCGCAGGTGAATACCGTGTCGCACAGCCGGTACCGCTGTCCAAAAGCGGATCATCTTCATCAGATGCGCCATACCGGCGACACAGGTAGGTGATGTGATGCACGCGCTTGTGGCCACGGTGGTCCACCACCCGGAGGACGCCCGGATCCTGCACCGGCAGATCCGCGCCCTGCTGGACGCAGGACACACGGTGACCTATGTCGCGCCCTTCCGCGAATGCGGCGTGACCCCATGGAGCGAGCTGCGCTCGGTCGACGTTCCGCGCGCCTCCGGCCGGGAGCGGCTGTCCGCCCTGCGCGCCGCCCGCGCGGTGCTGGCCGAGCACGCGCCCAAAGCCGACCTGCTGCTCTTCCACGACCCCGAGCTGCTGCTGGCGCTGCCGGCCGAGCGCCCGGTGACGGTGTGGGACGTGCACGAGGACACCGCCGCGTCGATCCTCACCAAGCCGTGGGTGCCCAGGCCGGTGCGCCGCCCGCTGGGGATGCTGGTGCGGTCCTTCGAGCGGCGGGCGGAGCGGCGGATGAAGCTGCTGCTCGCCGAGGACGGGTACCGGGACCGGTTCCGGCGGCCGCACCCGGTGGTGCCCAACACCACCGAGGTGCCCGAGGCGCCCACCCGCGTTCCGGGCGACGACCGGGTCGTCTACCTGGGGCACGTGTCGCTGGCGCGGGGCGCCCGGGAGATGGTCGAGCTGGGGCGGCTGCTGCGGCCGCACGGGGTCCGGCTGGAGATCATCGGCGGCGCCGACGCGGGCGTGCGCCCGCTGCTGCGCGAGGCGCAGCAGGAGGACGCGCTGACCTGGTACGGGTTCGTGCCCAACGACCGGGCGCTGCGGATGTGCGCGGGGGCGATGGCGGGCGTCAGCCTGCTGCACGACACCCCCAACTACCGGCACTCGATGCCGACCAAGGTCGTGGAGTACATGGCGCACGGGCTGCCGGTGGTCACCTCGCCGAGCCCGGTGGCGGCCCGGCTGGTGACCGAGCGGCCCGAGGGGCCCGCAGGCCTGGTGGTGCCGTTCCAGGACCCGGCGGCGGCGGCCGAGGCGGTGCTGCGCCTGCGCGAGCACGAGGGGCTGCGCGGTCGGCTGGCGCGGACCGGGCACCGCATCGCGCAGACCTCGTACCACTGGCCGGTCCAGGCGCGGGCGTTCGTCAAGCAGCTGGAGGAGTGGGTGGACGAGGCGGGCGGTCCGGCGCCGCGGATACCCCGCCAGCGCAGTGACGAGCGCACTCCGGCGAGTGAGGGCGACCACACTTACCTGGCCTAGGAAATATCTTCCTAGTCAACAAGGTTGGGTGCGGGTGTACCGACCCGCGGGAGTTCCCGCAGGTCACACCCCACGACCGACCGAGGTACGACCATGACCCAGTTGCTGCTCGACAAGGACGCCCAAGACCTGCTTTTCCGGGCCGCCCGCACCGCCAACTCCTTCACCGACGAGCCGGTGACGGAGGAGCAGCTCGCCGCGATCTACGAACTGGTCAAGTACGGCCCCACCGCGATGAACCTGCAGTCGCTGCGCGTGACCGCGGTCCGCTCCGCCGAGGCCCGCGAACGCCTGGTCCCGCACATGGCCGGCAACAACGCGCCCAAGACCGCGACGGCCCCGCTGACGCTCATCCTGTCCGCGGACACCGACTTCCACGAGCACTTCCCGACGACCTTCCCGGTCCTGCCGGACGCCCGCGACAACTTCGCGCGGATGCCGGTCGAGGCCCGCGAGGACATGGCCGTCAAGAACGCGTTCCTCCAGATCGCCTACCTGATCGTGGGCGTGCGCGCCGCGGGGCTGGCCGCCGGCCCGATGACCGGGTTCGACGCCGAGGGCGTGCGCAAGGAGTTCTTCGGCCCGGACTCGCCGTTGCGCCCGGTCGTGGTGATGAACATCGGCCGCCCCGGCCCGGACGCCTGGTTCGACCGCCTGCCCCGCCTGGAGCGGGACGCCGTCGTCACCGAGGTCTGATCCCGCACCGGCCGGTCCGCCACCCGGCCGGACGGTGAAGGGCCCCTCGCTCCGCGAGGGGCCCTTCGTGCTGCTTCACCGCGGTCCGGGCCCGCCCTGCGGCGGCCCCCACCCCTGCTGGGGCGGACCCTGCGGATACTGCGGCCCGGCGTGCGGCGGCCCGGGGTGGTAGGGCTGCGCGGGCGGTGTCTTGGGCTTGCTCGCCTTCACGATGAGCAGGACCAGCCCGACGACCCCGGCGATGCCGACCAGGACCACCACGGCCAGGATGATGAGTCCGAGCAGACCGGAACCCATACTGCCTCCAGGGGATGCGTGCCCCGAGGCTCACGGGGCGGGGACGCCCATCATGGCACGCCCCGCTCGGGGGCGAAGGCCACGGCTTCGCCATCCGGTTTTCTGGGCGGACACACCGCGCCGGGGTTCGAGCCGGGATAGTTTTGTCAGATCAGAATGAAATGAAATGAAAGTCGACCGGTCGTCACCTGGGTGGGAGCAGCGATGTCCGAACAGCCTGTGGCCTGGGACTCCGAGGAAGCGACGATCCGCAGGCCCGAGCCGACACCGGCGGCACTGCGTGATGCCCTGACCAGGCTCGCCCCCTCGCAGATACCCGAGTTCGACCGCAGGCTCCGGGAGGCCAGCACCCAGGCCCTGACCGGCGAGAGCATCGGCCCGCTGTGGCTGTTCTGCCGCTCCTGGGCCCAGTTCATCGAGGTCGAACGCCACCCGGCGGTGGCACGCCGCCAGAACGAGCTCCTCGCCCTGGTCGACTCGGGCTCCCCCGATGCCAAGGAGGCGATTGCGGAGATCTCCCGTATCCGGGCCTGGGTCGATGCCAAGCTTGACGAGTGAACGACTGGACCTGGTGCTTCGAGCCGCCCGACCTCTCCTCCGGGCTGCCCGTCGGGGCGGTGGCCGAGATCGAGCGGCTGGCCACGGAGTTGGCCGCCCTGGGTGCCGACGCCGACCAGGCGGGCAGACCGCACGACCGGTCGGGGGGTCTGCGTGAGTTCCCGCTCGGTGACGATGTGGGGTTCTTCAAGTTCATCGTGGCCCGGCACCTGCGGGAGATCGTGATCGTGCAGGTCACTCTGTGGCCGCACATGTGAGAGGGGCGGGACGCCCGAAGGCGTCCCGCCCCTCCTCACGTGATCGGGTCAGATGATCGGGGGGCGGCCGGCGCGGGTCATGCGCCAGGCGGTGGACCAGCGGATGGGGGTGCGGGGGCCGGGGTCCTCGCGCCAGCCCTCGCGGAAGCCGGCGAACCAGGCCTTGAGGGAGGCGCGGTCGCGCTCGCGGAGCACGGTCAGGGCCACCCAGGTGCCCAGGTAGGCGAAGGCCAGCGGCCAGGGCAGGTTGCGGCGGGCCAGCCAGACGCGGTTGCGGGCGTTGAGCCGGTAGAAGTTGTCGTGCCGGGTCGGGGCGACCGCCGGGTGGTACATGACCGCGTCGGCGTCGTACTCGATGGTGTAGCCGGCGTCCATGATCCGCCAGGCGAGGTCGGTCTCCTCGTGGGCGTAGAAGAAGTCGCCCGGCAGGCCGCCGCCCGCCTCGAACGCGGTGCGGCGGACCGCGCTGGCGCCGCCCAGGAACGTGGTGACCACGCTGGAGCGGCGGGAGTCGCCCACCCGCAGCCGCGGCACGTGGCGGCGCTGGTCCGGGCCGCCGTCCGGGTCGGCGATGCGGAAGGACAGGGCGCCCAGGGTCGGCTCGGCGGCGAACCGCTCGCGCACGTGCCGGGCCAGGTCGGTGGAGCGGTACCAGCCGTCATCGTCCAGGAAGAGGATCACGTCGCCGTGGGTGGCGCGCACCCCGTGGTTGCGGCCCTCGGGGATGCCCACGTTCTCGGGCAGGCGGACGGTGACCACGCCCTCGGGCAGCTCGGGCAGGTCGGCGCCGTTGCCCACGACGACGACCTCGACGTCGGCGCCCTCCTGCTCGAACACGCTGGTGATGGCGCGGCGCAGCTCGGCCGGGCGGTTGCCCATGGTGAGCAGAACGCAGGAGAGGGTGGGTTTGCTGGCACCGGACACCTGGGGACGGCTCCGTTCGGCTCTGGGCCCTGGGGAGACCTCCCTCGCGGACCCCTCGGTCCGGGGCGGAATCACGGGTGTGGTCATGTTCGGGACCGTATCAGTGGACGACAGGCTTCTTGCAGGTTGACGAAGACCGACATTCGCAGGAACAGGCTAACGAAAGAATAAAAGCCCGGTGTACGGGGCCGTGGACGGGGTAATGGCCACGGCCCCGTATGTGACGCGAACGTCATCGACGCGTTATTCGAGGCGGCGCGAGGCCACCACGCTCACGAAGTGCGCGAAGCTCATGAGCACCGCCACGGCGGCGCAGGCGGCGATGAGGACCCGGGTGGCGAGCAGGTCGCCCAGGAACAGGTCCGCCACCGCGGCCACGACGACGATCAGGGACAGCTCGACGGCCTGGATCAGCCGGTGCACCTTGAGGGCGGACGCCAGCCTCCGGGCCAGGCTCAGCCCGGACGAGCGCGGGCGCATCGCCTCGTCGGTCAGCTTCTCGGGCAGCCCCGCCTTGGCGCGGGCCACCACGACGTTGTCGGTCTCGGCCTTGATGAGGGCCACCCCGATCGCGCCGACCATGCCCAGGATCACCCAGCCGCCCGGCTCCAGACCGCCCTGGGCGCGCACGCCCAGGCCGATGAGGAGCGCGATCTCGGCCACGTAGTGCCCGATCCGGTCCAGGTAGATCCCGGTGACGCTGGTGCGGCCGGTGTACCGGGCGACCTCGCCGTCGGAGCAGTCCAGCAGCAGGTAGATCTGGATCATCAGCGCGGCCACCAGGGCCGACCACAGGCCGCCGAAGGCGACCACCACGCCGGCCAGGACGCCGAACGCCATCATCAGGTAGGTGATGGGGTTCGGCGGCACGCCCAGCCGGACGAAGAAGGTGCTGACGTAGGGCGAGATGTCCCTCATGTAGAGGCGGCCCGCCCAGTGCTCCTCGTTGGTTCTCTCCTTGATCCCCGCGGGCTGGCCGCCCGCGCGGACCTCAGCGACCGACGGTCTTGACATAGTCGGCGACGCTCCGTCCGATCTCGCTCTCGGACAGGCCGAGGTGTTCCAGGATGGTGAACCGGCCCGGACGGGTGTCCGGCGCGTGGACCACGGCCCGCGCGAACTCCTCGTCGGAGAGGCCGACGTCGGCGGGCACCACGGGCAGCCCGTGGCGGACCAGGCAGTCCCGGATCTCGCCCATCCGCGCCTCGGACCAGCCCAGGTGGCGGACCCGCAGGTAGGACGCGTACAGCGCGCCCAGACCGGCGAGCTCGCCGTGGTTCCCCTTGCCCGGGTACAGCTGGGTGACGGCGTGCAGGATCTCGTGGCAGGCGCCGCTGGCGGGCCGGCTGGACCCGGCGACCGACATGGCCATCCCGGACAGGACCAGGCCTTCGGCCAGGACCGTGAGGAACGCGTCGGAGTCGATCGAGTCGGGCCGGTGCAGGATCGCCTCGGCGGCGACCCGGGCGAAGGTGACGGCCATGCCGTCGACCGGCTCGCCGTTGGTCCGCCCGGACAGCTCCCAGTCCTCGATGGCCGAGATGTTGCTGACCACGTCGCCGATGCCCGAACGCACCAGGTGGGAGGGCGCGGCACGGACGTAGTCCACGTCGATGACCACGGCGATGGGCATGGTGACCCCGATCGAGGGCTTGCCGCCCTCGTGCTCCAGGGAGCTGACCGGGGAGGCGATGCCGTCGTGGGCCAGGTTGGTGGCGACCGCCACCATCGGGATGCCGGCCATGGTGGCGGCGAACTTGGTGACGTCGATGGTCTTGCCGCCGCCGATCCCGGCGACCGCCTCGTAGGCGCCCGAGCGGAGCTTCCTGCCCAGCTCGTTGGCCGCGTCGACGGTGCCCTCGTCGACCCGGAACACCTCGCAGTGCGGCAGGTCGAGGTCGGCGGCGATCTGCTCGCCCTGGCCGGGGCCGACCGCGACGGCGATCCGGCCCTCGTTGGCGATGCGCCGGTCGGCGAGCACCGAGCCGAGCGAGGCGATGGCCCCGCGCCGGACGTCGATGGAGATCGGCGAGGGCAGCATGCGGGCTAGTAGCGGCACGCGATCTCCCGAGCCTTGGCCAGGTCGTCGTGGTTGTCGACCTCGACCCAGTCCACCTGGCCGATGGGGACGATGGAGACCTTCTCACCGCGGCGGACGAGCTCCTGGTAGCCGTCCTCGTAGTAGAGCTGGGGGTCCCGCTCCCAGGTGGCCTTGAGGGCGTCGGCGAGGCGGGCGTCCAGGGAGCCCTCCAGGAGGGTGGCGCCGATGTACTCGCCGGCGGCGGTGGCCGGGTCCATGAGCTTGGTGATGGTGGCGAGGTGGCCGTCCTCGTCGAGGGTCACCTTCATCTCCTCGTCGGCGAGGCTTTTCACGTTGTCCACCGCGAGGAGGAGTTCCGGACCCCTGGCGGCGAGTAGCGTTTCCTCGACACCGACCGGGTGCACGGTGTCACCGTTGACGAGGAGGACGCCCTCGGAGAAGAACTCGCGCGCGGTCCACAGGGAGTAGGCGTTGTTCCACTCCTCGGCCTTGTCGTTGTAGCTGAGGGTGAGCTTGACGCCGTGGCGCTCTTCGAGCGCCTCCTTGCGGGCCTCCACGGCCTCCGCGCGGTAACCCACGACCACGACCACGTCGGTCAGCCCGGCCGCGGCCAGGTTGCGCAGCGAGATGTCCATGATGGTCGTCTCACCGTCGACGGGCACCAGGGCCTTGGGCAGCGTGTCGGTGTAGGGGCGCAGTCGCCGCCCCGCCCCTGCCGCGAGAACCATTCCGAGCATGCGGGCGTGTTCCTCCTTAGCGGGGAGGTCTACGCCTCCCCGTTCGTTCCGGCGACCGGTGCGGGGTCGCCTTCCTGGCCGTACCCGGGCCGGGGGTGTCCGGGCCCGGCACCGTCGTCGGGGACGGCACCAGCCGGAGGCACGTCGGTCACCGGCGTGGCGCTCCAGGTGCGCACGGCCTCGGTGACGAGCAGTGCCGCCAGGTATGCGGCGAGTATGCCGTAGACCGGGGTGAGCACGTGCAGCGCACTCCCCGCCGCGATGACGAGCATGCGCCCGTCCCAGCCGAGGGCGGCCGCGCGCGTCCGCGACGACCTGGCCACACCGACCGGGGGGCGGGCCGCGTCGTCGCGGTGATGACAGGCGACCACCATCAAGAGTACGAACACCAGGGGACCGGGTACACCGGTCGCGAGCCCCACGACCATCAGGTACGCGTACTCCATGACGCGCAGGACGGGCGGTACGAGTCGGTCGAACCGTCCGTCGTGGGGGTGTCCCGAGGCCGTTCCGGACAGAAGTAGGGCAGCGACCGGTGCGAACAGGGTAATGCCTGCCGGATGTCCGCGATCCGCTACCAGCAGGACGAGCACGATCAGGGCCGCGGCCAGCGCGGTCGGGAGCGGTGGGATCAGGCCCGGTGCGATGCGGCCCAGCAGGCGGCACAAGTGACCGTCGTCACGGAGCCGCCGCAGGTCCGGGCCGGTGGTGGGGACGTCCGCGGGGTCCTGTGCGCGGTTCACCGCCGCCCCCCGTTCGCGGTGACGGGGTCGACGAGCGCGGTGGTGATGGCGATGGCGCAGCCGACGATGAGCGTGACGAAGGAGATCCGCGGGTCCCACAGCGTGGCCGTGACGGCGATCGCGAGGAAGCGGACGGGCTGGGGGAAGACGAGCAGCCGCCGGGCGAGCTCGGCGGCGGGCGCCCGCCGCCGGACCGCGGGTCCCGGGGAGGCGGCGGGGCGGGGCCGCGCGGGCTCCGCGGATTCCCCGGGGCCGGCCTCCGGGGCGGGTGCGGGCCCCGGCCGCGCCGGGGTGTGATCGGGCAGAGTGCGATCGGACTGAGTGTGGCCGGACGGGGTGGCGGCACTGTCGCGGTCGTGGCCGCCGGTGGCCGGGCGCGGGATCAGGCCGACCGCCGCGGGCGCCGGTGCGCCACCGCGCGGACCGCCGCCGGTCCGGCCGCGGCGGGACGGCGGCGGGGGCGCGGGCGGCGCCTCACGGGCCACCAGGAGGGCGTCGCGCAGTGCCAGGGCCACCAGGGCCCCGGCCGCCCACCCCCAGGCCCCGCCGATCCCGGCCAGCACGGCGCCCACGGCCAGGCCCAGGTAGACGATGTACTCGCGCAGCTGGGAGAGCATGGCGGCCAGCCACAGGGTGAGGGCGTCGTAGCGACCGGCGCGCATGCGGTCGCGGACGGAGTCGCAGAACAGCACCGCCACCAGGAAGGCCGAGCCGGCCAGCCCGCCGACGGTGTCCGGGCGGGTGAACCAGACGGCGGCGACGACGGAGACCATCACGGCGATCCGGCTCATCCCCGCCCGGGTGACGTGCCTGCGTTCGAGGAGGCGCGCGGTCGAGCGCGCCACGGTGCCGTTGGCCATGGACGTGTCCCTCTCGGATTCTCGGTGAGAGCAACCGTCGCCCACGCTCTGTGGTCAATCAATCACTGACACGCCAGTGGTGTCCGTTTGGCCTGTTCGGAGCGGCGTACCGGTGTTTCGGTCGGGTCTAGATGACAAAGTGCGCACCGCCGGAATCCTCCGGCGGTGCGCACTGTACTTCTTTGGCCCTCCGCTTCGCTTCGGGCCGTGCGAGGGCACCCGGGGAACGGGAACCTTCGCCCACTCCGCTCACATCCTCGTTCCTCGGACGTTCGCTCCGGGACTCCAGAACCCCGTGGGCGCCCTCGCGAACTTTACTTCTTTGGCCCTCCGCTTCGCTTCGGGCCGAAAGCAGTCGTGGGATCAGGCGGCCTGGCCGCCGTCCTTGCCCTCCCCGGCCTTCTTCTCGGCCTCCTCCGCGCGCTGCTTCTTGGCCTCCTCGGCCTTCTTGCGCTTGGCGATCTCGGCCTTGGTGTCCTCGTTGTAGGCGGCCAGCGCGGCGTCGATGTCGGTGTCCAGCGCCAGCGACCCGCCCTTGATGTACAGGCCGCGGTTGCAGAACCGGCGCAGGTCGCCCTCGTTGTGCGAGACCAGCACCATGGTCCGGTGGTTGGCCAGCATCCGTTCGATGGCCTCGTAGCACTTGCGCTTGAACGCCTTGTCGCCCACCGCCAGCACCTCGTCGACCAGCATGATCGGGTGCTCCAGCTGGGAGATCAGCGCGAAGCCCAGCCGCACCTTCATGCCGCTGGAGTAGTGGCGCACCGGGGTGTCCACGAACTTCGGCTTGATCTCGGCGAAGTCGATGATCTCCTCGAAGCGCTCGTCGATCTGCTTCTCGGTCATCCCGTGCAGCGAGCCGACCAGGTACACGTTCTCGCGGCCGGTGAGGTTGTCGTTGAAGCCCGCGCGCAGCTCCAGCAGCGGCGCGACCTTGCCCCGGACCTGCACCTGCCCCTCGTCGGGGATGAGCACCCCGGCGATCATCTTGAGCAGGGTGGACTTGCCGGTGCCGTTCTTGCCGACGATGCCGACGCAGTCGCCGCGGGCGACCTCGAAGGACACGTCGCGCAGCGGCCAGAACTCGTCGCCCTCGGCGTTGGGGTCGCGCTTGGTGCCGTGGATGAACATCTCACGCAGGCTGCGCTTGCGACGGCGGTTGACCGCGAACTTGACACCGAGACCCTTGGCCTCGATGACCGGGCCGTTCGCCAGGTCGGTGCCGTAGTCGGTCTGCGCCATCACAACTCCTTCAGAACGGACATCTCCAGGCGGCGGAACGTCCAGTATCCGATGACCAGCATCAGCAGGGAACCGACCACCGCGGAGGTGATCGCGATCGGACCCGGGGTCAGTTCCTCGAACCCGGCGAACCACACCGCACGGTGCATTTCGAAGATACCCAGCAGCGGGTTCATCTGGTAGGCGATCTGGAGCCAGTCCGGCACCCGGGGCGAGTCCAGGACCATGGACGCCGGGTACAGGATCGCCGATCCGTAGAACAGGATGCGGGAGGCGATGCGCACGAGCCGCTCCACGTCGCGCACCAGCACGTTGATCGAGGACAGCAGCAGCGTCAGGCCCAGGCCGATGGTGAACTGGAGCAGGATCGCCAGCGGCAGCCAGACCAGCAGTCCCTCCCAGGAGGGGCGGCCGCCCAGGAAGATCACGAAAAGAATCAGGATCGGCCAGGTCAGCAGGTACTCGATGAACTTGGTGCCCACCGTGGCCGTGGGGAAGATCTCCCGCGGCACCTTCATCGTGGTGATCAGCTTGGAGTGCGTGATCATCGCGCGCGGGGCCTCGCTGAGGATCGCCCCGAAGGTGTTCCACGGCAGGATGCCGGCCACCAGGAAGAGGAGGAAGCCGCCGTACTCCGCCGCGCCCGCGGGCATGCCGCGGTCGGCCCCCAGGATGACCCCGAAGACGAAGAAGTAGACCAGGGTCAGAGCCAGCGGCTCCAACATCGTCCAGGCGTATCCGAGAATCGACTGCTGGTACTTGACCTTCAGGTCACGCCGGACCAGGAGGCCGACGACCTTCCGGTGCTCCCAGACGGCCAGCGCCCTTGACGCCACCGCCACCTCCAAGGATCGAAAGAATTGCCGTCCGGTCCACGCTCGCGCCACCGGACAGGTGGGTTCTCGTGCCTGCGCGCACCGGTCGACACGCGCGATCCACGGCCCCGGCCGGACGACGACCGGGGAAACGGGGGGACGTGTCCGGGCGACCGGGGGATGTCACGGACCGCGCCCGGCTCGACGACCGCGGTGCATTGCGGTCGGACCGGGCACGTTGAACAGGCGTGCATAGATTACCGCTGCGACGGACGGGGCGCGCCCACCAACCTGCCGCGCATCCGTGGCCGGACCGTGACCACGCGTGGCCGGACCCGGTCGGCTAGCCTCGGCTCGTAGGAGGCGGAAACACCTGTGTAACACCTGGGCCGCTCTGACCACGGGTGTTCCCTCCGGGGGTCGGAACCGTGGCGTCCGCGCGATGTCACCTTCCGTTCCGTGTACCTGCGCTATCGGTTTGCCATCGATGGGGAAACCGACCACGAGGAGGAGATCGGTGGACGAGGCGAACGGCGCCGGGCGCCCGCGGGTGATCGCGGCGGTCCTGGCCGGCGGGGTCGGGGCGCGCATGGGCGCGGGCACCCCCAAGCAGTTCCTGCCGCTGGCCGGGCGGACGATCCTGGAACACGCGGTCGCCGCGTTCGAGGAGTGCCCCGACGTGGACGAGATCGTCGTGCTCATGGTGGACGAGTACGTGCCCCGGGTGGAGGGGCTGCTGGCCGACGCCGGGTTCGCCAAGGTGACCCGGGTCCTGCCCGGCGGCGCCACCCGCACCGACACCTCCGTGGCGGCCCTGGCCGCGGTGGCCGGCGCCGCCGACGACGACCTCGTGCTGCTGCACGACGCGGCCCGGCCCCTGGTCTCCCCCGCCGTCATCTCCGCCTGTGTGGCCGCGCTGGCCCGGGCGGACGCCGTGGGCGTGGCGGTGCCCAGCGCCGACACGGTGGTGCGCGTGGTCGCGGGCCCCGACGGCGAGGCGATCGCCGAGGTCCCCGCGCGCTCCTCGCTGCGCCGCATGCAGACCCCCCAGGGCTTCCGGCTGGGAACGGTGCGCCGCGCCTACGAACTGGCGACCGCCGACCCCGGCCTGGTCGCCACCGACGACTGCGGAGTGGTGCTCCGCTACCTGCCCGAGAAGGAGGTCCGGATCGTGCCGGGCGAAGAGGCGAACATCAAGGTGACCAACCCCGGCGACGTGGAGGTGGCCGAAGCGCTGCTGCGTCGGTCCCGGGGGGACGCCCTGCTGAGCGAGGCGGCACGGTGAGCGGGGTCTTCGGCCGGGCGACCGAGGTCATCGGCCACCGCGGCGTGGGCCGCGGCGTGGTCGACCAGGCCCGCGAGAACACCCCCGAGTCCTTCGCGGCGGCGGCCGCGGCCGGGGCCGACTGGATCGAGATCGACGTGCGCCGCACCGCCGACGACGAGCTGGTGCTCTACCACAACGCCGCGCTGGACGACGGGCGCGCGGTGGTGGACCTGACCGCGGCCGAGTGCGCGCAGGCCGGGCTCGTGGGCCTGGAGGAGGGCCTGGCGGCCATCCCCCGGCAGGTGGGCCTGGACGTGGACGTCAAGACGGTGATGGAGGACGCCGTGGACGCCCCCGCCCGGCGGACCACCGCGCTGCTGATGCCGTACCTGCGCCGGGAGGCCGAGCGCCGCCGGGTGTTCGTGTGCTCGTTCGACCCCGGGGTGCTGCTGGCCGTCCACGAGGGCGCCCCGCGGGTGCCCACGGCGTGGATGCCGTTCGTGCGCAACCCGCTGGACCAGGCGGTCGCGGGCGCGGTGGGGCTGGGCTGCCCGATCGTGGCGGTGGACGTGCGGTCGTTCGGGCTGACCGAGGACGGCCCGCTGCCCGGGCGGCGCTCGGTGGAGTACACCGTGGACCTGGCCCACCAGGCGGGCCTGGAGGTGGCCTCGTGGTGCCCCGACCCGGACGACGCGGCGATGTTCGCGGCCGCCGGGATGGACGCGGTGGTGGTGGACGACGTGCCCGGGGCGGTGGCCGCGCTGCGCGAGGCACAGGTCGACGGGGCGGCCTGAACGCCGGGGTCGTGGTCGGGGCCCCGGTCCCGGGGCCCGGCCCCGGGTCCCGGGCGGCTCAGATCCGGTCGAGGAGTTCGGCCTTCTTGGCGGTGAACTCCTCGTCGGTGAGCAGCCCCTTGGCGTGCAGCTCCCCCAGGCGTTCGATCTGGGTGAAGATCCACGCGGTGTCGGGGCCGCGCCCCACGGCCGGTGCGTCCGGGCCGCCCGGCTCCCGCGGAGCCTCCCGCCCCGAATCCTCCGCGGCGTCCTCGGGGGCGCCCTCGGAGGTGTCCGCCCCGGGGAACACGGGCGCGCCGGTCAGCGCGCGGACCGTGCCCAGGGCGAGCTCCCGCCAGCCGCCGCCCTTCCCCGACCGGGCCGGGCCGCCGCGCACCCACAGGTGCGCGGTGACGGTGGCGGCCATGAGGAAGGCCCTGTGGCTCTCGCCGCCCTCCTCGGCCGAGCGCAGCATGCCCAGGTCGTGCTTGGGCCGGCCGTCCCCCGTGGACCCGTCGGCCGGGACGACCCGCAGGAAACCCCAGCCCCAGCCGTCCGGCGGCCCCCAGTCCACGCCGGAGATCCCCGACAGGTCGTACTCGCGGCGGCCCGCGCGGCGCTTGGCGGTACTCGCGTAGTCGCCGGACCACACCAGCCGCAGGGTGGACCCGTCCAGGGTGGCGGTGCCCTCGCAGGTCTTGATGTGCAGGGGTGTGGCGGGGACCAGCCGGGTGACGGTCACCGGGTCCGGCTCGCCCGGGGTCTGCTCGGCGGCGAACCGGATCTGGTCGGCGAGGTACTCGGCGATCAGCTCGGTCTTGGCGGGCCCGGTGAGCCGGAAGGGCTGGAGGTCGTCCCGGAGCATCGCGCCGACCGCCGCGTAGGGGTCCATGCGCTCGCGCAGGGTGAGCCGGAGCAGCCACCCCTTGCGGCGCCCGCCGCCGGGGGTGAACTCGACCCCGGCGATCACGCCCACCGGTACGCTCAGCCGGCCCAGCTCCTTGAGGAGCGGGCTGCCGGTCCAGGTCTTCTTGTAGACGATGTCGACGGTCGCGCCGTCGAAGCCCCAATCCGCCTGATCCCCGTGCAATCCGTCCATGGGCCCATCATGCCGGAACGGCGCCGGGTTCAGGAGGCCTCGGCGCCCCGGGAGGCCCGTGCGGTACGGGAGTCCGCGCCCAGACCGGGCGGGCTGATGATGAAGCCCGCGCCCCACGACATGTGCATGGTGGCCAGGGCGACCGGGATGAGCGGCACCGAGGCGGCGGGCAGGCCGCGGCCCAGCGGCAGCGACGCGGCGGTCACCAGCGCCAGGTAGCCGGCGGGCGCCAGCCACAGCGGCCACCACAGGAACCCGCCGAGCAGGCCCAGCACCACCCCGGCCAGGGCGACCGGCGGGGCCAGGTAGCGCAGGTTGATGGTGCCCTTGTGCTGGCGGGCCACCACGTGCCGCCAGCGGCCGTAGTGGAAGTACTGCTTGGCCAGCAGCCTGACGTTGCGCCGCGGGCGGTAGGAGACGCGCATGCGCGGCTGGAACCACACCACGCCGCCGCTCGCGCGGATGCGGTGGTTCATCTCCCAGTCCTGGGCGCGCAGGAAGGCCTCGTCGTAGCCGCCCACGCGCTCCAGCGCCGAACGCCGGAAGACGCCCAGGTAGACGGTGTCGGCCGGGCCGCCCTCGCCGCCGACGTGGAAGCTGGCGTTGCCCACGCCGACCTTGGAGGTCATGGCGGCGGCGACCGCCTTCTCCCAGGGGGTGGTGCCCTCGGCGGCCATGATGCCGCCGACGTTGTCGGCCCCGGTCTCCTCCAGGGTCTCCACGGCGACGCGGAGGTAGTCGGAGGGCATCATCGCGTGGCCGTCGATACGGGCGACGATGTCGTGGGAGGAGGCGCCGATGGCGGCGTTCAGGCCCGCGGGGGTCCTGCCGGTGGGGTTGTCGACCACCTTGACCCGGGGGTCGGCGGCGGCCAGCCCGTCGGCGACCTCGCGGGTGCGGTCCGCGGAGGGACCCACACCGAGCACGACCTCCAGTTCGCCCGGGTACTCCTGGGCGAGGACGTGCTCCACCGCGGCGGCGAGGTGGCGCTCTTCGTTGAGGACGGGCATGACGACGGAGACCGGCGGCCAGGACACGGGCACTTCCCAAGATCGGACGTGTCGGACGGCGCGGCGGAAGTACGGGACGTCGACGCTCGCGCGCGTCCAAAGTACTGCACCGCGGGCGGCGGCCGCGCCGGTCGTCCGGCGCGGCCGACCGGGTCAGGCCTGGTTCGTGATCGGCAGGCCGTCGGAGTCCTTGAACTTGCCCAGCAGGACCATGATGAAGTCGATCAGGGCCCACACACCCACGCCGCCGCAGGTGATGAGCATCAGGACGCCCGTGCCGATCTTGCCCACGTAGAAGCGGTGGACGCCGAGGTAGCCCAGGAAGAAGGACAGCAGAACGGTGACGAGCCAGTTCTTGGGGGAGACAGGGGGATGCGTCATCGGTTTCTCCGGAACGTGAGGGGGACGACGGACATGAAGGTGTCCGCGTCCGGGAAGGGAACCGGTGGCGGGGGCCCGTGCGCCCTTCTGGCGGGCGCCGGGTACCGGTGAGATCGGCGACAAATTACCACAGGTCAGGGCCTTCGGCCCGTCCTGGAACCCTCGCCCCTTTTCTCCCCCATTTCGACGGTGAGGGTCCAAGCCGAGAACAACACGCCGAGGATCGACATCTCACACGATGCGGGGGATACGGGTGACAACCTAAGAGTTGACTTCTCTTCCCCGCGTCAGAGGCGGGGAAGTCCGGCGGTCGCCCGCCGGGTCTCCTGTTTCATCGACGACCGCCCCGCCGGGAAGGAGCCCCGTTGAGGTCTTGCATCGTCTCCGCAGGCGAGCACCGCCAGCCCGGCGGCTTCCAACGTTCTGGCCGCGTTCACATCGCGGTCATGCACGAACCCGCACGCACACGCCCAGGTCCGGATGTGCAGCGGGAGTTCCTCGGTGACCCGTCCACAGTCCGCGCAGGTGCGCGACGAGGGGAAGAACCGGTCCACGACGACCAGGTCCCGTCCGTACCAGGCGCACTTGTACTCCAACATGGCGCGCAGTTCCCGCCACGCGGCGTCGGAAATGGCGCGGGCGAGCCTTCGGTTCTTGAGCATGTTGCGGACGGTGAGGTCCTCGATCACGACCGTTTGGTTCTCGCGGACGAGTCGAGTGGTGAGTTTGTGCAGGAAGTCCCGGCGCCGGTCGGCGATCCGCGCGTGGATGCGGGCGACCTTGTGGCGGGCCCTGGCCCGATTCGCGGATCCCGGCTGCTTACGGGCGAGTCCCCGTTGGGCTTTGGCCAGCCGTTCGCGGTCGTGCTGTCCGTGGCGGGGGTTGTCGATCTTCTCCCCGGTGGACAGGGTGACCAGGGATGTCAGACCCGCGTCCACCCCCACCGCGGTGTTGGGCGCGGGAGTGGACTCGATGGTGTCCTCGCACAGCAGCGACACGGACCACCGGCCCGCGGCATCCCGGGTGACGGTCACCGTCGACGGGGTTGCTCCCTCGGGCAGGGGGCGGGACCACACGATGTCCAGGGGTTCGGCCATCTTGGCCAGGAACAGTTGCCCGTTCCGGTAGCGGAAAGCACTGGCGGTGTACTCCGCCGATGCCCTCGACCGCTTGCGCGACTTGAACCGCGGGTACCGCGCGCGCTTGGCGAAGAAGTTCGCGAACCCCTGCTGGAGGTGGCGCAGCGCCTGCTGCAACGGCACCGACGACACGTCGTTGAGGAACGCGTACTCGGTCGTCCTCTTCCAAGCGGTGAGCATCGCCGAGGTGTCGTTGTAGGACACCTTGCGCTGCCCGGTGCGCCACGCCTCTGCTCGGGCGTCCAAGGCCAGGTTGTAGACCAGGCGCACACAGCCCAGCGTGCGCGACAGCACCGCCGCCTGCGCATCTGTGGGGTGGAAGCGGTACTTGAACGCCCGCTTCACGGTTCTCCTGGTCATGCTCCGCACGGTAGCGACCTCGCCGCTCCTGTGTGAGGAAAACCGAAGAAGTCGTCGAAAACACGAACGAGGATCGGTGAGAGGGGGACGGGGGTGTTTCCTCCCCGCCCGCAAGGGCAGGGTTTCCACACCTCTGACCAACAGATGAACGACGACAACGGGGGACGGGATCGACCGGGCGGCGGCGAGTTCCGTCGTGAGCGGTCCCGGCCGGTCCCGCCCGACGGTCGGCGCTCCCCCCGCTCCGGCCGGATCACCGTGCCCGCCCCCGCCGTCCGCCGGCGCCGCGCGGGCCTGGTCGTGGTGTCGTTCCTGTCCGTGCTGGTCCTGCTCGCCTCGGGGACCTCATGGGCGATCACGGGGTGGATGTCGGGCGCCCTGAACCGCTTCGACGTCTTCGGCGGCCTGGCCGACGGGGACCGCCCCGAGGAGACCGGCGGGCTGACGTTCCTGGTCATCGGCTCCGACAGCCGCGAGACCCTGGCCGAGGAGGACCGCACGGCGCTGAGTGTGGGCTCCACGCCCGGGCGCCGCTCCGACACGATGATGCTGGTCCGGCTCAACCACGAGCGCGACCGGATCACCGTCGTCGGCGTCCCCCGCGACCTGTGGGTGGACATCCCCGGCGAGGGCGAGGAGAAGATCAACGCCGCCTACTCCTTCGGCGGCCCGCAGCTGGCGGTGCGCACCGTGGAATCGGTCACGGACGTGCGCATCGACCACTACGTGGAGGTCGACTTCTCCGGGTTCGTCGGCGTGGTCGACGCGCTCGGCGGCATCGAGGTCTGCCTGCCCGAGGCGATCGACGACCCCAAGGCGCGGCTGGACATGGCGGCGGGCACCCACCGGGTGGACGGCGCCGAGGCCCTGGCCTTCGCCCGGACCCGGGCCACCCCGCGCGGCGACCTGGACCGCATCGACCGCCAACAGCAGGTGCTGTCGGCCATGCTGGACCAGGCGCTGAGCAGCGAGACCCTGTCCGACCCCGGCAAGCTCACCCGGTTCCTGGACAGCGCCCTGTCGTCGGTGACCGTCGACGAGGGGCTGGACACCTCCACCATCAACCAGCTCGCCTACCAGATGCGCGATCTGGACATGTCCGAGGTGACGTTCACCCAGGTGCCCATCGCCGACATGGACTTCTGGACCCCGCGCGGCGACGTCGCCCTGCTGTGGGACGAGCCCGCCGCGCGCGAGCTGTTCGCCGACATCAACGCCGACCGCCCGATCACCGAGCCCTCCGCCGAGCCCTCCGCGGAAGAGGAGGAGAAGGACCCCTCCCCGGCCGACATCCGGGTGCGGGTGTTCAACGGCACCGGCACCCCCGGGCTGGGGGCGTCGCTGGACGGCGCCCTGGCCGGCGCGGGGTTCCGGGTGCCCGACGCCGCCTCCGACTGGAGCAGCCGGGACGTGCCCGCCACCCAGGTCCGGCACGGCGCCGACGACGCCGCGGCCGCCGAGTACGTGGCCGGGTCGATCCCGGGCGCCGAGGTGGTGGAGGACACCACCCTGGACGGTGAGATCCAGATCGTGATCGGCTTCAACTACACGACGTTCAACGCCCCGGAGGTCGAGGCCCCCGAGCCGGAGGAGTCCCCCTCGGCCGGGGACGCCCCGCTGTCCACCTCGACCGCCCGGGACAACATCTGCGGGTGATCCCCGCGAAAGAAGGTGTTCCCGTGCTCCGCCACCTGCTCGGCCTGCTGGTCGGCATCGCCCTGGCCCCCCTGCTGTGGATCTGTGTGTCCTGGTCGGCGGTCGAACTCCCCGGGCTGCTGGAGGGCGATGTGGCGGTCGCCACGGTCGCGGCCGCGGTGCTGCTGGTCCTGGCCGGGTGCGGCTGCGCGTACCTGGCGGCGGCCCGGATCTCGCCGCTGGCCGCCGGGGCCGCCGGGCTGCCGCTGAGCGCGCTGGCGCTGTGGCCGGCGGTGCACCCGGCCTCGCTGGCGTCGGCGCTGTCCTGGCTCAACCCGGAGAGCTTCGTGTACCCGGGCGGGCCGGGGGTGTCCGTGGCGCTGCCGCTGGGCGCGCTGCTGGTGTTCTCGGCGGCCCTGCCGAACCGCTGGCGCACCCCGGTCCCGGCCGGGCCCGCCATGATGGCCGCCCCCTGGGAACACGTGGACGGGCCCAGGGGGACGCCGCCCGAGCCGCCGGTGGGGGACACGGTTCCCGAGGCCCCCGGCCGCGGTCCCGCGACCGAGGTGTGGGAGCCGCGGGAGGGCGATCCGGCCAAGACGACCACCCCGTTCGCGCGGGGCGAGGACGGCTGGACGCCGCTGAACGAGGGCGCGGAACGCCGGGATTGAGGCGCTCCAGGGGGCTGTGTCCGGTACCGCGCACGCAGCGGTAACCTGAGCGCCTGATGTGTTCACGCCCTGTTCGGGCGTGCGCCACGTCTCGGAGCGTAGGGTGATGCTCCGCGTGCGGGTCTCCCCCGACGCCGACTCATGTCCGCCTTTCCGCCCGCCCCCGGGTGTTCACCGCCCTCAACGGGAACAACCATGGGATACGGGCGCGGACGAAAGCGAGGAAGGACTCAACCAGTGATCGAAGCGGACCGTATGCGCGTCTCCGTCATCGGTACCGGTTACCTGGGCACCACCACCGCGGCCTGCCTGGCCGAGCTGGGGTTCGAGGTGCTGGGCCTGGACGTCGACGAGGCCAAGATCGAGATGCTCCGCTCCGGTCGGCTGCCCTTCTTCGAACCCGGGCTGGAGGAGCTGGTGGTCTCCGGGCTGGAGTCGGGGCGGCTGCGCTTCACGACCTCCTTCGCCGAGGTCGCCGAGTTCGCCGACCTGCACCTGATCTGTGTGGGGACCCCGCAGAAGGACGAGTCGGGCGCCGCCGACCTGAGCTACGTGAACTCCGCGGTGGACCGGCTGGCCCCGCACCTGACCCGCCCCGCCGTGGTGGTGGGCCGCTCGACCGTGCCGGTGGGCACGGCCGCGACCCTGGCCGCCCGGCTGGCGGCGCTGGCGCCCGCCGGCGAGGAGGCGGAGCTGGGCTGGAGCCCGGAGTTCCTGCGCGAGGGCTTCGGGGTGCAGGACACGCTGAGCCCCGACCGGATCGTGCTGGGCACCGACTCGCCGCGGGTCGAGAAGGCCGTGCGGTCGCTGTGGCAGAGGCAGATCGACGAGGGCGTCCCGTTCCTGGTGACCGACCTCCAGACCGCCGAGCTGGTCAAGGTGGCGGCCAACGCGTTCCTGGCGACCAAGATCTCCTTCATCAACGCGATGGCGGAGGTGTCGGAGGTGGCCGGGGCCGACGTCATCCAGCTGGCGCAGGCGCTGTCCTACGACGACCGCATCGGCGGCAAGTTCCTGGGCCCGGGCCTGGGCTTCGGCGGCGGTTGTCTGCCCAAGGACATCCGCGCGTTCATGGCCCGCGCCGACGAGCTGGGGGTGGAGCCCGCGCTGTCGTTCCTGCGCGAGGTGGACGCCATCAACCAGCGGCGCCGGGCGCGCACGATCGACATCGCCCGCCAGCTGATCGGCGGCGGGTTCGCGGGCAGCCGGGTGGCGGTGCTGGGTGCGGCGTTCAAGCCCAACTCCGACGACATCCGCGACTCGCCCGCGCTGGACGTGGCCGCCACCATCGCCTCTTTGGGCGCGCAGGTGACGGTGTACGACCCGGCCGCGCTGGAGCGGGCCCGCCAGGCGCACCCGGAGCTGAACTACGCCGAGTCGATGCGCGCGGCGGTCACCGGCGCCGACGTGGTGCTGCTGCTCACCGAGTGGGCGGAGTTCCGCGAGGCCGACCCGGAGGAGCTGGGCGCCCTGGTGGCGCGCAAGCGGATCGTGGACGGGCGCAACGCCCTGGACCCGACCTTCTGGCGGGCCTCGGGCTGGACCTACCGGGCGCTGGGCCGCCAGTAGGGCCCTCGCTTTCACGTACACGGCGATGGCCGGGACCCCGCGGGGTCCCGGCCA
>NZ_JBJJBV010000159.1:0-16358 GCF_045446735.1 Nocardiopsis protaetiae | reverse complement strand
CACCGCCGGGAGCGGAGCCCCCGTCCCCAAAGCAGAGCCCCGTCCCCAAAGCAGACCCCCCGTTCCGCTCCGCATGACCTTGACGGAGGTCCGGTCACAGGGTTACGGTCTCATCAGTTGTTCGCTTTGAGAACAATGGTTCGCTATACGAACGGAAGGTCCTTCATGATCGCGCCACTGGACGAGGCGATCGCCGAACTCGTCCACGACGGCGACACGGTCGCCCTGGAGGGGTTCACCCACCTCATCCCCGTCGAGGCCGGGCACGAGATCATCCGTCAGGGGCTGCGCGACCTCACCCTGGTCCGGATGACCCCCGACATCGTCTACGACCGGATGATCGGCGCCGGCTGCGCCCGCAAGCTCGTCTTCTCCTGGGGCGGCAACCCCGGGGTCGGCTCCCTGCACCGGTTCCGCGACGCCGTCACCACCGGCTGGCCGGTCCCGCTGGAGATCGAGGAGCACAGCCACGCCGGGATGGCCAACCGCTACCTCGCGGGCGCCTCCGGCCTGCCCTTCGCGGTGCTGCGCGGCTACAGCGGGACCGACCTGGTCGAGCACAACCCCCACATCAAAGCGGTAGTCTGCCCCTTCACCGGGCAGGAACTGGCCGCCGTCCCCGCCCTCAACCCCGACGTCACGGTCATCCACGCCCAGCGCGCCGACCGCTCCGGCAACGTCCAGCTGTGGGGCATCGTCGGCATCCAGAAGGAGGCCGCCCTGGCCGCCGACCGGGTCCTGGTCACCGTCGAGGAGGTCGTCGACACCCTCGAACCCGTCCCCGGGCAGGTCGTCCTCCCCGCCCGGGTGGTCGACCGCGTCAGCGTGGTCCCGGGCGGCGCCGCCCCCTCCTACGCGCACGGCTACTACGAGCGCGACAACGAGGCCTACAAGGCCTGGGACGCCGTCGGCCGCGACCGCGAGACCTTCACCGCCTGGCTGGCGGACCTCACCGCCACCGCCGCGCCCGCCACCACCTCCACCAACCCCGCCCCCACCCTTGAGGGGACCGCCCTGTGACCACCGCGACCTGGACCTCCGACGAGATCATGACCGTGGCCGCGGCCCGCGCCCTGGGCGACGGCATGTCCTGCTTCGTCGGCATCGGCCTGCCCAGCACCGCCGCCAACCTGGCCCGCCGCACCCACGCCCCCGACCTCTGGATGATCTACGAGTCCGGCACCCTGGGCACCGTCCCCGCCCACCTCCCGCTGTCCATCGGCGACGGCGTGCTGGCCGAGAGCGCCGACACCGTCGTCTCCGTGCCCGAGGTCTTCAACCTCTGGCTCCAGGCCGGGCGCATCGACGTCGGCTTCCTGGGCGCCGCCCAGATCGACCGGTACGCCAACATCAACACCACCGTCATTGGCGACTACGACCACCCCAAGGTGCGCCTGCCCGGAGCGGGCGGTGCCCCCGAGATCGCCGCCTCCTGCGGGGAGGTCGTCATCATCGTCCGGCACAGCGCACGCGCGTTCGTCGACCGGGTCGACTTCGTGACCTCCGTCGGCCACGGCTCCGGCCGCGGCCCGAGCGAACGCGAGAGCCTGGGCCTGCGCGGCCGCGGCCCCACCCGGGTCATCACCGACCTGGGCGTCCTCGAACCCGACCCGGTCACCCGCGAGCTGGTCCTCACCGGCGTGCACCCCGGCGTGGACGTCGACCGGGTCCGCGCCGCCACCGGCTGGGACCTCAAGGTCGCCGACGACCTGGCCGCCACCCCCGAGCCCACCGCGACCGAGCTCTCGGTGCTGCGCTCCCTGACCGGAACCAAGGCACACCCATGACCGACGTCCACATCCTCGACGCGGTGCGCACCCCCTTCGGCCGCTACGGCGGCGCCCTGTCCGGGGTGCGACCCGACGACCTCGCCGCCCACGTGATCGGCGCCCTCCTCGAACGCACCCCCGCCCTGGAGGGAGGGGCCGTCGACGAGGTCGTCCTGGGCAACGCCAACGGCGCCGGGGAGGAGAACCGCAACGTCGCCCGCATGGCGTCCCTGCTCGCCGGGCTGCCCACCACCGTCCCCGGCGTCACCGTCAACCGCCTGTGCGGGTCGGGCATGGAGGCCGCGATCCAGGCCGCCCGCGCCGTCCAGACCGGCGACGCCCGCATCGCCCTGGCCGGGGGAGTGGAGTCCATGAGCCGCGCCCCCTGGGTGCTGCCCAAACCCGCCAGGGGCTTCCCCGCCTCCGACGCCGCCCTGCACTCCACCACCCTGGGCTGGCGCATGGTCAACCCGCGCATGCCCGCGCAGTGGACCGTGTCCCTGGGCGAGGCCACCGAGGGCCTGGCCGCCGCCCACGGCATCGACCGCGCCGACCAGGACGCCTTCGCCCTGGACAGCCACACCAGGGCCGCGCGGGCCTGGGAACAGGGTGTGTTCGACGACGAGATCGTCCAGGTGCCCGGCGCCGAGCTCGAACGCGACGAGTCCATCCGCGCCACCTCCGCCGACAAGCTCGCCGCCCTCAAGCCCGCCTTCCGCCCGGACGGCACCATCACCGCGGGCAACGCCTCCCCCCTCAACGACGGCGCCGCCGCCCTGCTCATCGGCGACACCGCCGCCGCCGACGCCCTGGGCGTGCGGCCGCTGGCCCGCATCGCCGGGCGCGGCGCGGCCGGGGTCGACCCCGACGTGTTCGGCATCGGCCCGGTGCGCGCCGCCGAGATCGCCCTGGAGCGTGCGGGGATCGGCTGGGACGACCTGTCCGTCGTGGAACTGAACGAGGCCTTCGCAGCCCAGTCCCTGGCCTGCATCCGCTCCTGGAAGGAGCTGGACCCGGCCATCGTCAACCCGAACGGCGGCGCCACCGCCATCGGCCACCCCCTGGGCGCCTCCGGCGCCCGGATCCTGGGTACCCTCGCTCACCAGTTGCGCCGCCGCGGCGGCGGCTGGGGCCTGGCCGCCCTGTGCATCGGCGTCGGCCAGGGGCTGGCCGTCGTCCTGCACGCCGACTGACCCGCCCGCCGGACTGATCCGACCGCCACCCGACCACGGCCCGCCCGCCGCCCGTCCCACCGCCCGGCCGGACCACCGACAGGTCCGGCAGCCGCCCGACCCGACCACCGCCCGACCGCCACCCGCCCGAACCGTCCACCCGCCACCGCACACCGACCCCCGGGAAGGCCCGTACCCATGACCGACACCGACACCCTGCTGGCGGACGGCCGCTGGTCCGCGCGCATCCACACCGACGGCTGGCGGCCCGCGCCCGCCACCCGCACCGTCACCGCACCCGCCACCGGCGAGGTCCTGGGCGAGATCGGCCTGGCCACCGCCGCCGACGTCGCCGAGGCCGCCACCCGTGCCGACGCCGCCCGCCGCGACTGGGCCGCCCGCACCCCCGCCGAACGCGCCGCCGTGCTGCGCCGCGCCGGCGACCTGTTCGAGCGGCACGCCGACGAGATCCAGGGCTGGATCGTCAAGGAGGCCGGCAGCATCCCGCCCAAGGCCGCCACGGAGACCACCATCGCCGCCGCCGAATGCCACGAGGCGGCCGCCCTGCCCACCCACCCGCACGGCGACGTCCTCACCTCCAACGACGACCACTGGTCGTTCGCCCGCCGCCGCCCGGCCGGGGTGGTCGGCGTCATCGCCCCGTTCAACTTCCCGCTGATCCTGGCGATCCGCTCGGTGGCGCCCGCCCTGGCCCTGGGCAACGCCGTCCTGCTCAAGCCCGACCCGCGCACCACCGTCTCCGGCGGGGTGTCCATCGTCCGCGTCTTCGAGGAGGCCGGGCTGCCCGCCGGGCTGCTCCAGCTGCTGCCCGGCGGCGCCGACGTGGGCGAGGCCGTGGTGGCCGCGCCCGCCGTGCGCGTGGTGTCCTTCACCGGCTCCACCCCGGCCGGGCGCAGGGTCGGCGAGGCCGCCGCCCGCCACCTCAAGCGCGCCCACCTGGAACTGGGCGGCAACAACGCCCAGGTCGTGCTGCCCGGCGCGGACCTGGCCAAGGCGGTCTCGGCGGGGGCGACGGGGTCGTTCCTGCACCAGGGGCAGATCTGCATGAGCACCGGCCGCCACCTGGTCCACGAGTCCCTGTACGAGGAGTACGTGGCGGCGCTGGCGGCCAAGGCCGACCACCTGCCCGTGGGCGACCCGGCCGCCGAGGCCGTCGCGCTGGGGCCGATCATCGACGAGGGCCAGCTCAAGCGGGTGGACGGCATCGTCGCCGCCACCGTGGAGGCGGGCGGCAAGCTCGCCGCCGGCGGCACCTTCGAGGGACTGTTCTACCGGCCGACCGTGCTGCGCGACCTCACCCCGGACATGCCCGCCTGGCGGGAGGAGCTGTTCGGGCCGGTCGCCCCGGTGCTGTCGTTCTCCACCCCGGACGAGGCGGTCGCCCTGGTCAACGACTCCGAGTACGCGCTGTCGGTCAGCCTGCTGGGCGAGGTCGGCGCGGCCATGCGGATCGCCGACCGCATCGACACCGGGAAGCTGCACATCAACGAGCACACCGTCGCGGACGAGGCGAACGCCCCGTTCGGCGGGTGGCGCGACTCCGGCACCGGTTCCCGGTTCGGCGGGGCGCAGGCCAACATCGAGGCGTTCACCGAGACCCAGTGGCTCACCGTCCGCTCCGACATCCCGGACTACCCGTTCTAGTTCCAGGACCGGCCGAGTTCCAGGACCGGCCGACCGGCTCGGGCCGCACCGGACCCGCGCACGGGCCGCACCGCCTCTGAACTGCTCCGCGGTGCGGCCCGCCGCCGTTCAGAGGCGGGTCGCGCGTACCGCCGAGGCGGCCGCGTGCACACGGCCACCGCGTGCCCCATGACGGCCACATGCACACGGCGGCCCCGGTCAGCGGGCGGCGATCTCCCGCAGGTCGGGCAGGTCCGCGGCCGCCTCCGGCTCGTAGACCTGCGCGAGCGCCGCGAACAGCAGCGCCACCCCCACGGCGCCCGGGTCGGGGACCCCGACGGCGCGGTCGCCCACATAGCTGGCCCGGCCGCGCCGGGGCGACAGGTCCGCCGTCCCCGCCGCGCCCCGGGCGGCGGCCTGCGCCGCGGCGCTGAAGGGGGCGTCCGTCCCGTTCCGGGCAGCCGCGCCCAGGGCGTCGGCGGCGGGCGCGAGCGCGTCCACCAGGGTGCTGTCACCGACCTCGGCGCCGCCGACCCGCTGCACGGCGGCCAGGCCCGCCGCGGCCGCCTCGGCGGCCGACCGTGCGTCGGGCACGCCCTCGTCGGGCCAGGACACCGCCGTGAGCTGCTGGAAGAGCAGCCCGAAGAGCGGGCCGCTGGTCCCGCCCACGTCGTCGAGGAAGGCCCGGGCCAGCGCCTCCACCCCGCCGCCGCCCGCCCCGTTCAACGCCTGCGCCCGGCGCACCCCGCCCAGCAGGTTGTCGCCGAAGTCGCCGTCGCCGACCAGCTGGTCCAGAGAGGTGAGGTCGTCGCGCAGCTCCGCGACGGCCGCCGAGAAGCGCTCCAGGACGGCCCGGCCGGAGGGGGCGGCGGAGCCGGCAGAGGAGCCGGCAGAGGGATCGGCGGAGCCCTGCTGCGCCGCGTCGGAGTCCCCGCGGACGACGGCCGCGGCCGCGCTGTCGGCGTTCAGGGTGCGGGCGGGGAGCACCAGCGGGGTGTCCGAGGGCGCCGTCCACAGCCCGACCCACTCCGGCTCCATCCGGGTGAGGGTGAGGGAGAACCCGGCCATGTCCAGGGCCGCGGTGAACGTGCCGGGCACCACGGCCAGGGGTTCGGCGCCGTGCGCCCGCAACACGTCGTACAGCAGCGAGCCGATGGCGTGCAGCTCCAGGCCGGTGGTGGCGCCCAGGCCGTTGACCAGGGCCAGCACGCGTTCGCCACCGGCGGGCAGCGCCGCGAGCAGGTCGTCGGCCATCCGCCGCACGAGTTCCCCGACGGGCAGGCGCTCGACGGTCCCGGTGCCGCGCTCGCCGTGGATCCCCACGCCGTACTCCCAGGTCCCGGCGTCCAGGTCGAACGCCGGCTCCCCGGTGGACGGGGAGGTCTGGGCCCGGGCGGCCACCGCCAGACTGCGCGAGTTCGCCACGATCCGCGCGCCCAGGTCGGCGAGCTCGCCGAGTTTCGCGCCCTGGTCGGCGCGGGCGCCGAGCAGCTTCTCCAGCACGACGGTCGCCGCGGTGCCGCGGCGACCGGTCGCGGAGTCCTCGCCGTCGGTGGCCAGGTCGTCGTCGACCAGCACGGTGGCGACCGGGACGCCCTCGTGGCGCAGGCGTTCGGCGGCGATCCCGAAGTTGATGACGTCGCCGGTGTAGTTCTTGACGATGAGCAGCACCCCGTCGTCCTTGGCGACGGCCGTGCAGGCCGCGTGGATCTGCCGGTTGTGCGGGGAGGCGAAGACCGCGCCCGGGCAGACGGCGTCCAGGCCGCCGGGCCCGAGCAGGCCGGTGTGCAGCGGTTCGTGCCCGGAGCCGCCGCCCGAGACCAGGGCGACGGTGCGGCCCGGGGCGCTTGTCCTCGCGCGCAGGAACAGGGGGTCCTCGTGGACCTGGATGAGGCCGGGGTGGGCCAGGGCGAGCCCGCGCGCGGCGGTCGCGACCGGGTCTGCGGACGGCAGGAAGTGGGTCATCGTCGGTGCTCCGTTGGTCGGTACGTGGGACGGGTCATCGGCGTGCTGTCGGTACGTGGGCCGGTGGGCCGGTGGGCTGTGCGACCGGGGGCCGAGCGTTCGGTGCACCTTGCTGTGCGGCCGACAGGTCGAGTGGTCGGTGGGCTGTGCGTTCGGTGGGCTGTGCTGTGCTGTGCTGTGCTGTGCGGTCGGCGGGTCGAGCGTTCGATGTGCTGCGCGGCCGGCGGGTCCAGTCGCCGGTGTGGGGCCCGGAGCGCGGGCCCGGGGCGCGGGTTCAGTGCCAGGCCAGCCGGGAGCGCCGCGCCCAGTAGTCCGGGGCGGGCTCGGCCAGCCCGGCGAGCAGTTCCAGCCGCCCGGCGTCCAGGCGCAGGTCGGCAGCGCGGAGGTTGGCGGTGAGCTGGTCGACGGTGGCGGCCCCGGAGAGCACGATGTCGGCCCAGGGCCGGGCGAGGACGGCGGCGATCGCGACGGCGTCACTCGTCGTACCCGTTTCCCGGGCGATCTCCGCCACCGGCTCCAGTTCCGGCGCCAGGTGCGGTGCGGCCAGGCGGCCGTTGGCCATGGCCTCCTTGACGATCACCGTGCGGCCGTCGGCGTGCGCCTCGGCCAGGGCCTCGCCCACCGAGGGCTCCAGCAGGTTGTACGTGCTCTGCACGCTGCCGAACAGGGGCCGCCCGCCCACCGTCACCTCCAGCGCCGCGCGGACGGTGTCCGCCTGGCGGGGGCCGCTGGTGGACAGGCCGACGGTGACCCCCTCGGCGGCGAGCCCGGCCAGCTCCTCGTGCAGCGCGGTGTCGCCCAGCGCGGGGCTCTGGGGGGTGACCGAGTGGATCTGGTAGATGCCGACCCGGCCGCCGAGCAGGGCGCGGGTCTCGGCGAGCTGGCGGCGGTACTCGGTGATGCCGTGGTCCTTGACCTCGTGGACGTCGGCGTCGGTGCGCCAGTCCGCGGTGTAGGTGTAGCCCCACTTGCTGCCGACCACCGCGTCCGCGGACCCGGGGCGGGCCTTGAGCCAGTCGGCCAGGAACTCCTCGGCCCGGCCGTAGGAGCGGGCGGCGTCGAAATAGCGCACGCCGCGGTCGTAGGCGGCGTCCAGCAGGGCGAACGCCCGCTCCCGCAGGGCCTCGGGCGAGCGCACGGCGGGCAGGTCCGTGTCCCGGCCCAGGTTGATGTATCCGGGGCGCCCGACGGCGGCCAGCCCCAGGCCGATGCGCAGGGGCGGTGCGGGCGGCGGGGTCGCGGGCGGCGGGGTCGCGGTCACGTCAGGAGCCTCCGGGCGGTGTTCGGGTGGGCGGTGTGCGGTCGGCCGGTGTTCGGGTGGGCGGCGCGCGGACGGCGGTCCGCCCGCACCGGTCACCCATCCTGCGGGATACGGCCGCCGATCTCCATCAGGACGGGCCGTCCCGTCCCCGCTCCGGCGGCGATGTCCCGCGCCCGCTCCGGTGGCGATACGGAGGCGGCGGGAGCGAACAGCACGGCCCCCGGCGGCATTCCGGGGGCCGGAGTGGCTTTTCGCATGGGTGCGCTGGCGCGTGGACGCCACCGCGCGGGGGGCGACGATTGTAGGGTCCGAGGAGTACGGACGGATCGCGCCACGGCCCGCCGGGCGGCGATCGGTCGAGAGCGTTCGGATTCTCGGTCCAGGAGCGGACGACCATGGGCACTACGGCTCAGATCGGTGTCACCGGCCTCGCGGTCATGGGGCGCAACCTCGCACGCAATTTCGCGCGCAACGGCTACACGGTGGCCGTGCACAACCGGACGGCGGCGCGCACGCGCGCCCTCGTCGAGGAGTTCGGCGACGAGGGGGACTTCGTCGCGACCGAGACCGCCGAGGAGTTCGTGGCGGCCCTGGAACGGCCGCGCCGCCTCGTCATCATGGTCAAGGCGGGCGAGCCCACCGACGCGGTGATCGCCGAGTTCGCCCCGCTGCTGGAACCCGGCGACATGATCGTCGACGGCGGCAACGCGCACTTCGCCGACACCCGGCGCCGCGAACGCGAACTGCGCGAGCACGGCATCCACTTCGTCGGCGCCGGGGTCTCGGGCGGCGAGGAGGGCGCGCTGAACGGGCCCAGCATCATGCCCGGCGGGTCCGCGGAGTCCTACGCGTCCCTGGGCCCGATGCTGGAGAAGATCTCCGCCAAGGCCGACGACGGCGCCCCCTGTGTCACCCACGTCGGCCCCGACGGGGCCGGGCACTTCGTCAAGATGGTGCACAACGGCATCGAGTACGCCGACATGCAGCTCATCGGCGAGGCCTACCAATTGCTCCGCGACGTCGCCGGGTACACCCCGGCGCAGGCCGCCGACGTGTTCCGGCGGTGGAACACCGGCCGCCTGGACTCCTACCTCATCGAGATCACCGCCGAGGTGCTGTCCCACGTGGACGCCGCCACCGGCGAGCCGTTCGTGGACGTGGTCCAGGACCGGGCCGAGCAGAAGGGCACCGGCCGCTGGACGGTGCAGATCGCCCTGGATTTGGGCGTCCCGGTGTCGGGCATCGCCGAGGCGGTGTTCGCCCGGTCCCTGTCGGGGCACACCGACCTGCGCGCCGCCTCCCGCGGGCTGCCCGGGCCGACGGCGCGGCCGCTGCCGCCGGACGAGGCGGGGGCGTTCGCCGACCGGGTGGAGCAGGCGCTGTACGCGTCCAAGCTCGTGTCGTACACCCAGGGGTTCCACCAGATCGCCGCCGCGAGCGCGGAGTACGACTGGGGGATCGACGCGGGCGCGGTGGCCAGGATCTGGCGCGGCGGCTGCATCATCCGCGCCGCGTTCCTGGACCGGATCACCGCCGCCTACGAGGCCGACCCGGAACTGGTGTCGCTGCTGTCCGACCGCGGCTTCGCCGAGGAGATCGGCCGGGCCCAGGACGACTGGCGGTCCGTGGTATCCGTCGCCGTCGCCCAGGGCGTGCCGGTGCCGGGGTTCGCGGCGGCGCTGGCCTACTACGACGGGCTGCGCGCGGACCGGCTGCCCGCCGCGCTCACCCAGGGCCAGCGGGACTACTTCGGCGCGCACACCTACCGCCGCACCGGCCGCGAGGGGAGCTTCCACACCCTCTGGGGCGGCGACCGCTCCGAGGTCGAGGCCTGAGATACCCCCGGACCCGCGGGGCGGCCCGGCCGTCCCGCGGGGGCTACCCGTCGTCGGCGGCCGAACGCTGCTGCGGGGCCCGCTCCACGTCCAGACCCTCGGCGGACACGCTGGTCACCCCGTGGGTGGCGGCGGCGATCCCGATCGCCTCCCGCCGCTGTGCCTCGGTGACCGGCAGGACCGAGGACAGGGTCACCCGCCCGCCGGAGCTCTCGACCGCGATCGCCTCCTCGGGCAGGCCCAGCCGCTCGGCCATATCCCCGCGGATCTTGGCGCCGATGAGTCGGTCCGAAAGCGCGTTCCGTGTGGCACCGGCCATCGCGGTCCCCTTCCTCTTCTCGCGGGCACCCTCGCCCACCCTGCTTCCGGACATCCTCCTGGTCACCGGTGGCCGGAGCCAAGAGCCCGCCCGCCGCGCCCTGGCGGTGGCGGAGCTTCGTGGGTTTCTGGGGTGTTTCGTCCCTGCCGCGGGCCGGTGAGAGCCGGGGATTCGGTCCTGCCACCCTGTCCCTTTCGGTCCGGTCCCCCCGCCACCACGCTGCCCCCGACCGAAAGCGAGCCCCATGCCCCCCGAATCACCCCGCCACCCCCCACTCCGCCGACCGGCTGCACGGGTTCGCCGCCGTGCTGGGCGTTCCGGTCTCCGTCACCGCCGCCCTGGCGGGGGCACGGGCGACAGGGCCCGATCCCGCCCCGGAGGTCGTGGACACGGCGGGGCAGCTGTGGGACGTCCGGTGGTCGGGCGCGGACGATGCGCGGGGACTGGTGCGGTGACCGGGTTCCAGGTCACTCGGGCTTCGACCGTCGGCGGAGGGGGCCTCGGTCCTCCAGGGTGAGGACGAGCTTGCCGCTCGGCAGCGGGCCGGCGAGGATCCCGGGGGCCTCGCCCCAGGGCACGACGTGGTCCACGGCGGCCTCCAGGCGGCCCTCGGCGAGGCGGGTGGCGAGCCAGGTGAGGTCCTCGTCCAGGCCGGGGCTGCCGTCGGCCAGGAAGAACGTGCGGATCGACCGGCCGTGGGCACCGGCGTCGCCGAGCAGGGCCTCGGGCCCCAGGACTACATCCTCGCCGGAGGCGCGGCCCACGGACACGAGCGTACCGCCCGCCGTCAGCCGCTCGAAGGCACCGGCGAGGTGGGCCCCGCCGACGGTCTCGATGACACCGTGCACGGGCGCCGTGGCGAAGGGCGGGCCGCCGGTCAGCACCTCGCGTGCCCCGAGCCGGCCGAGGTCGTCGGCCTGTCCGGAACGCCGCACGGCGGCGGCGACATCGGCCCCCGCGGCGGTACCGAGCTGAACGGCGAAGCGCCCGACCGCCCCCGTCGCACCGGTGACCAGGACACGGCGCCCCAACAGCGGGCCGAGGTCGCGCAGCGCCCGCAGCGCCGAGCCCGCGGCGACCGGCAGTGTGGCGGCGGCGACCGGATCCGCGCCCTCGGGAAGTACCCCGACCAGCGCGGTGGGCACGGCCCGCAGCTCGGCCCACGCGCCGCCCTCCCCGACCGTCACGACCGGCGTGCCCGCGGGCGGCCCGGACCCGTCCGCGGCGGCCGCGTGGACGACGCCCGCCGCCTCCCAGCCCGGAACGGTGCCGTCGGGAACATGAGGCAGGCGACCCCTCACCTCGCCGGGGTTCACGGACACGGCGGTGACCCGGACCAGGGCCTCGTGCGGGGCGGGGACCGGGTCGGGAACCTCGGTGAGGTGCAGCCGTCGGGGAAGGGAGTGGTCAACACTGAGCGCTCGCATGGAAAAATACTGTCACTCGATGACATTTGTCGTCAAGTGACAAATGTCCCCGAGTGCCGACCGCGCTAGGCTGGGTCCGTGACGACCGAGGAACTCCGCGGGGGACTGCGGGAACGCAAGAAACAGCGCACACGCCGCGACCTCGTCGCCGCCTCCCTGGCCCTGTGCGCGGAGCGCGGCTTCGACACCGCCACGCTCGACGACATCGCCGCCCGGGCGGACGTCTCCAAGCGCACCTTCTTCCGGTTCTTCGCAGCCAAGGAGGAGGCGGTCCTCGCCCCGGAGGCCGAGCTGTTCGACGCGATGCTCGACGGGCTCCGCGAACACCCGCTGCGCGGCCCGCTCATCGACGACCTGAGGGACGTGGTGCTCCACGCGCTCGACGGCCGCGATACCCAGTGGCACGCGCGGTTCGCGACCGCCCTGGGCATCATCCGGGCGTCCTCGACCGTGCAGGCCGCCGCGCTGCGCCACTGCGCCCTCACCACCGACCGTGCCGCCGAGGCGCTCCGGGAGCGCATGGCCGCGGAGCCCGGGGAGGATCCGATGACACGCCTGACCGTGGACGTGTTCGTCGCGGCCTGGCGCGCGGCCTCCGAGCGCTGGTCCCGGGACGGCGCCCCGGACCCGGCCGCGCTGCGCCGCCTCGCGAACGAGTCCTTCGCCCGCGTCGCCCGGATCCCCGGGCACACCCTCACGACGGAGCAGCCCCCGTGACCCTCGCACGCTCTTCGCCGCGGTTCGCGGGCGCCCGGCCGTGTTCGGCCTGGACGGCTCCTTCCGGGAGGCCATCGTGTTCACCAACGGGTACATCGCCGCGACCCCGGAGGGGCCGCCGACCGGTCGCGAAGGGTGGGACCGCCTCGCCGACCGGCTGCGCGCGGCCGGGGCCGGGCGCGACGCCGCCCTGGCGGCGGTGACCGACCACCTGGCCGGGAACACCGGAGGCCGCGGCCCGGAATGGGACCGCACCCCCGAAGCCCGAGCGCCCGGCGAGGTCCGGGCGGGCACCGGGGCGGCCGTCTAGCATGGCCCCTACCGAGGGAGGAACCGCTCGCAGAGAGGCGCGCACCCAATGACGTTCGACCCCGTGACGTTCGCAGATCTCCACCGGCCCGGCCGACCGTTCGTGCTGCCCAACGCCTGGGACATCGCCTCGGCCCGGCTGCTCGCCCGGCAGGACTTCCCGGCCATCGGGACCACCAGCCTGGGAGTCGCCGCCGCGCACGGCCTGGCCGACGCCTCCCGCGGCGCCGGGGAGGCCACCGCCCGGCTCGCCCACGACCTGGTCGGCGCGAACCTGGGCCGGTACGTGACGGTCGACATCGAGGACGGGTTCTCCGACGACCCGGCGGCCGTCGCCGCGTTCGTCGCCGCCCTGGGCGTCGACGGGGTGAACATCGAGGACAGCACCCGCGGCGAGCTGATCGACCCGGCCGCGGCCGCCCGCAAGATCACCGCGATCAAGGAGGCCGCCCCTGCGGTCTTCGTCAACGCCCGCACCGACGTCCACTGGCTCGGCGGCACCGACCTCGACACCACGCTCGCGCGGCTCGCCGCCTACGCCGAGGCGGGCGCGGACGGCGTGTTCGCGCCCGGGCTCGCCGACCCCGGCGCCATCGAGGCCATCGCCGTCGAGATCGCCCTGCCCCTCAACGTCCTGGCCACCCCGGCACTGGACCGCCGCCGCCTGGGCGAGCTGGGCGTGGCCCGGATCAGCACCGGCTCCCTGCTCTACCGCGCCGCCCTCGACCGCGCCCTGGACACCGCCCTGGCCGTCCAGGAGGGGCGCCGACTGCCCGAGGTCATCTCCTACGGCGACGTGCAGGCCCTCGCCGGGGACACCCCGCCCGCGGAGTAGTCCCGGCCAGGTGTGGAAGGCCGTGGCGGCGTGGAGGGACCGGGAACACAGCGGGGGCGCGGGCCCGATCCGGACCCGCGCCCCCGAGGAGCGGTCCCCGCCTACTCCTCCTCGGTGACCCCGTCACCCTGCGTACCGAACGGGGATCCGGGCGGGTTGGACCCGTCCGTGACGTGCGGCTCGCCGGTGACGCTCTCGGCCAGCCACTCGTCCCAGGTCAGCTGCCAGTAGCCCCAGCCGTTGTGCCACTCCTTGACGCGGTCGGTGCCGGTGGTGTCCAGGACGTCGCCCGCGAAAGTGTTCTCATAGATCCACTTGGCGTCGTCCATCCGCAGGTTGGTGCACCCGTTGGAACGGTTCTCGATCCCGATGGCGGTGTTGTAGGACGCCTCGTGGAGGAACTCGCCGCTGTTGGAGGTACGCACCGCGTACTCCACCTCGGTGTTGTACCCGTTGCGCCCCGCGGGCAGAGCCACGGTGCTGGAGTCCATGACCAGCGTCCTGTACCGCTCCATGAGAACGTGCGTGCCGCTGCTGGTGGTGGAGAAGTTCGTCGCCCCGTCGCCGTTGCTCACGGGGATCCGGCGCACCTCCTCGCCGTCGACGGTGACGACCATCTCGTGGTCGGGCACGCTCATGCTCATGCGCAGCTCGCGGCCGATCTCGAAGTCGACCTTGTAGTCCCGCACCCCGTACACACCCTCGGACGCCCTCACACCCGCCAGGTGCATCTCCACGGTGACCTTCTGGTACGGCTCCCAGTAGGTCTCCGGGCGGAACGCGACGCTCCTGTCGTCGAGCCACCGCCACGACCCCGCCACGGCCTGCTCGGAGACGATCTTGAGGGAGTTCTCCACGGCGGCCTTGTCGGTGACGGGCAGGTCGAACTCAAGGTAGATCGGCATGCCGACGCCCACGGTGTTCGTGTCGTGGGAGTTGGGGTAGTTGCGTGCCAGCTCCAGCCGCTGCCCCGCCACGGCCGCCTCGGTCGTGAACTCGTGCACCAGCTCCACCGCCTCGCCGTCCGCGCCCTCCGCGGTGGCGGTGACGGTCACGTCGGCGCCCGGCGCCAGGGTCCAGTCGCTGACCCAGGCGGTGCCGTCCTCGGTGAGGGTGCCGGTCATCTCGAACGGGGAGACCTCTTCCTCGGGCTGCTCGGGCACCACCTGGTCGACCGTGACCTCGGTGATGGTGCCGTGCTCGGCGGTGACCGTCACCTGGGTGTTCGGGGCGACGCCTGCGGCGCCGGACTCGGGGGCGATGGTGAGCACCGCGGCCTCGGCGCCGGAGTCCCCGCCGGGGCCCTCGCCTCCTCCTCCCTCGGAGGTGCAGGCGGTGGCGGCGAGCGCGAGCGCGGCCAGTGCGATGCCGCACCGGCGCAGTGCCGACGGGGGGATCGTGCCCATCACGGTGGTCCTCGTTTCCATAAGAACGCTTCTGCCTTATTAAGACTCCCGGTCACGGAAAAGGTTCGCCTATCCAGGGCAATACGGGACATATTTCGCTTCATGCCGGAGCGCTCCCGGCCCACGGCGGGAACGAAAGGGGCAGGAGGTGGACCATGCCGATCCCGGACGAGATGACCGCGTGGGAGGTCGCCGCACCCGGCCCGGTCGAGGACGGACCGCTGCGCCGCGTGCGCCGCCCGGTGCCCGCACCCGGCCCCGGGGAGGTGCTGGTGCGGGTGCTGGCCTGCGGGGTGTGCCGCACCGACCTGCACGTCACCGAGGGCGACCTGCCCGTCCACCGGCCCCGGGTGGTGCCCGGGCACGAGATCGTCGGTGAGGTCGCCGCGGCCGGGGAGGGCGTCACCGCGCCCCGGGTCGGCGACCCGGTCGGCGTCGCCTGGCTGCGGCACACCTGCGGGCGCTGCCGGTTCTGCGTTCGCGGCGCCGAGAACCTGTGCCCGGACTCCCGCTACACCGGCTGGGACACCGACGGCGGATACGCCGAGTACACCCTGGCCCCCGCCGCCTATGTGCACCCCCTGCCCGCCGGGTACGACCGCCGCGAACTGGCGCCGCTGCTGTGCGCGGGCATCATCGGCCACCGCGCCCTCCAACGCGCCTCGCTGCCCGAGGGCGGGCGGCTGGGCGTGTACGGGTTCGGCGGCAGCGCCCACCTGGCCGCCCAGGTCGCCCTGGCCCGGGGCGCCCGCGTCCACGTGCTCACCCGCGGGGAACGGGCCCGCCGCCTGGCCCTGGACCTGGGGGCGGCCTCCGCGCGCGGGGTGCGCGAGGCGCCGCCCGAACCCCTGGACGCCGCGATCCTGTTCGCCCCGGTCGGCGACCTGGTGCCGGTGGCGCTGGCCGCCCTGGACCGGGGCGGGGTGCTGTCGGTGGCGGGCATCCACCTCAGCGACGTTCCGCCGCTGAACTACCAGGAGCACCTGTTCCAGGAGCGCGAGCTGCGCAGCGTCACCTCCAACACCCGCACCGACGCCCGCGCCTTCCTGGCCGTCGCCCAGGCGGTCCGGCTGTCGGTGACCACCACCGTGTACCCGCTGGAGGAGGCGCCCCGGGCGCTGGAGGACCTCAAGGCGGGGCGGTTCGCGGGAGCCGCCGTCCTGGTCCCGGGGGCCTGACGGTGCGGGGACCCGAAGGGGCGCGGTCACCCGAAGGGGTCCGGCCGCCCGGGCCCCGCCCGTCGGGTCGGGGCGGCCGGGGCGGGGCCTGCGCGCCGGTGCGGGGCGGCCGGGCTGGGGCCGGGGAGCCACGCGATTCCGAAGGCGGGGCGGGCCCCGGACACGACTCGGTGATGCCCGGGCACGGCCCGGCGGGCCCGAACGCCCGGGACGGCCGCGTCCGCCGTCGTCGGATTCAGCGGCGCCGACCAGCGGGAACACGGGAGAGCCGACGGCGGGTGGGGTTCACCGGGGCGACGGAGGGTACACGGGACCCCACTCTGCCCCATCGCGACCAGGGAGGTCATCATGGCGGCCACCGTCGCCGCAGTTCTGTTCGGTCTGGCCCTGATCTTCGAGGTGTTCGGCATCTCCATCGAAGGCCTCATCACCCCTACCGCCCTCGCACTCGCCGGGCTCACCGCCCTGGCCCTGCACCTGGCCGGCTACGGAACGGGCGGCGGCCGCCGCCCGTGGCGGCG
>NZ_JBJJBV010000158.1:0-21707 GCF_045446735.1 Nocardiopsis protaetiae | reverse complement strand
GGGAGGAGCCCGATGGGGGAGACTGCGGCGGCGGACCGTCCGCCGCAGACACGGAAAGGTGGGTGCGCGATGACCGTTCCCGGGACGGGGACGCCCTGGCTGCGCCGTTTCCACGCCGGGCCCGGCGCCCGGCTCACGGTGGTGCTGTTCCCGCACGCGGGTGGGACGGCCAACTTCTACCGGGAGTGGTCGGCCCACCTGCCCGAGGAGTACGCGCTGGTCGTCGTGCAGTACCCCGGCCGGGAGACCCGGTTCGGCGAGCCCCTGCCCGAGCGGCTGGAGGACCTGGCCGAGGGCGCCGCCGCGGCTCTGGAGGGGCACCTGACCGGCCCCTACGCGCTGTTCGGCCACAGCATGGGATCGCTGGTCGCCTACGAGACCGCCCGCCGCCTGGCGGGCGGCCCGCTGGGCCCGCCGGTGCGCCTGTTCGCGTCGGCGCGGCGCGCCCCCGGCCTGGAGGGTTCCCCGTCCGGGATCCACCTGCTGGACGACGACGCCCTGGTCGCCGTCATCGAGAAGCTCGGCGGCACGCCCCCCGGCCTGCTGGACGACCCCGACCTGCGGTCCCTGGTACTGCCCGCGGTGCGCGGCGACTACCGGCTCATCGACGCCTACCGGCCCGCCGCCCCCGAACCCCTGGACGTGCCGGTCACGGCGCTGGCCGGGGCCGATGACCCCTCGGTCACCCCTGCGGAGGTGGACCGCTGGGGCGGCTTCACCACACGCGGGCACGTCCTGGAGGTCCTGCCCGGCGACCACTTCTTCCCCGTCCGGCGGCGGAACGAGGTGCTGCGCATCCTCACCCGCGACCTCGCGCCCTGATCCGGCCCGGTGGAGGGGGACGGCCCGGCTACCGGAGCCGTGGCCGGTCTCCGCGGTGCCGCCTGTGGGCGGAGGCCGTCACACGCGCGGGTCCACCGGGCCTGATCGGGCCCGCAGAGCGGTGGCCGGGGAACCAGCCGCGGCCGGTCTCCGTGGGACCGCCCGTGGGCGGAGGCCGTCACGCGCGTGGGTCCACCGCCCCTCCGCCGCTGAGGCCGGGGCGGCCCCGGAAGCCTGCGCGCGCGGGTCCACCAGGTCCGATCGGGTCCACGGGAGGCGCGGCCGGTCTCCGCGGTGCCGCCCGCGGGCGGACGCGGTCACACGCGTGGGTCCACCGGGTCGGACGCCGGGCCCTCGACCCGGTACCGGTCCAGGGCGGTGACCACGTAGGCGCCCTCCGCGTCGGCCCCGTCGGTCCAGGAGGTGGTGCCGGTGACACCCAGCAGGGCGTCGGCGCTCAGCGCCTCGCACACGTCGTCGACGCCGCCTGCGGCCACCGCCTCCACCTGGTCGGGGTCGATGCGGTAGACCGCGTAGGAGCGCGCCCCCTCCACCGCGTCCCAGGTCAGCTCGGTGCCCTCGTCGCCGGTGTCGGCGTTCAGCCCGCGCACCGCCGCGACCTCGGGGTCGGCGTCGGGCGCCACGTCGCCCAGGGGCGGCAGCGCCGGGTCGGCGTAGTACTCCTCGCGCAGGCGGCCGAACGCGTCGGCGGCCTCCTCGGTGAGCGACATGAAGGAGAAGTACACGTCGCCGCCCACCTGCTCGACGCCGTCGGAGTAGTCGAGCTGGTCGGTCAGCGCGTTGTCGCCGCGCCAACCGGGCTCGCCCGCCCGGTAGGCGGCCTGCCCGATGTACAGGTCCACACCGGTGCCCTCGACCTGGTCGGCCCACCAGTCGGTGAGGACCTCGTAGTCGGCGGCGGCGAACCCGCGCTCCCAGTACAGCTGCGGCACCACGTAGTCGACGGTGCCGTCCTGGATCCAGGTGCGGGTGTCGGCGTGCTGGGCGGCGTAGGACTCCAGGCCGTTGGTGTCCGACCCGGCCGGGTCGCTGCCCGAGTTGCGCCAGATCCCGAACGGTGAGATGCCGAACCGCACCCAGGGCTTGTCCTGCTGGATGCGCTCGTGGATCCCGGCGACGAACCGGTTGACGTTGTCGCGGCGCCAGTCGTCGCGGTCGTCGAAGCCGCCGCCGTGCGCCTCCCACGAGTCGTCGTCGGCGAACTCCTCGCCGTCCTTGGGATAGGGGTAGAAGAAGTCGTCGAAGTGGACGCCGTCGATGTCGTAGCGGTCCACGACGTCCATGATCACGTCGGTGACCCACTCCCGGACCTCGGGGTCGCCGGGGTCGAGGAACCCCTCGCCGCCGTAGCGCACCATCCAGTCGGGGTGCTCCTTGACGGGGTGGTCGTCGGCGAGGGTCTCCAGGTCGGAGGAGATGCCGACGCGGTAGGGGTTGAACCAGGCGTGCAGCTCCAGGCCGCGTTCGTGCGCCCCGGCGACGGCGTATTCGAGGGGGTCGTAGCCGGGGTCGCCGCCCTGCTCGCCGGTGAGGTAGCGCGACCAGGGTTCCAGGTCGGACTCGTAGACGGCGTCGGTGGTGGGGCGCACGTGCAGGAACACGGTGTTCAGGCCCAGGTCGGCGGCCTCGTCCAGGCGCTCGTCCAGCTCGGCCTGCTGTTCCTCGGCGGACAGGCCCGGCTCGGAGGGCCAGTCGATGTTGCCGACGGTGGTGAGCCAGGCGCCGCGCATCTGCCGCTTGTCGTCGGCGGCCTGGCACGGGGAGGAACCGGGGCCGGGTGCGGGGCTGTCGGTGGAACCCGCGACCACGTATCCGGCGGCGATCACCGCGGCGGCGGCGCCGAAGGCGGCCCACCTGCGGTAGGGGCGGGGTGCGGGGCGGGTGCTGTGTCGGCCGGGTGCCACATGACCTCCTCGGGGCCTGGCTGGGGGCGCCGTGCGGCGCACCAGGCCTCAGAGTAGGTCATTGCATAACATTTCAGACACGCAGAAGCCTCGAAGAGAATATTTTTACCTTCTGCGGGTAAACCCAACGGGTGTTCTGTGGCCCTAGTCGGTGACCGCCTGGCCGTGCTTCCAGTAGCCGATGAACGTGATGTCGTCCTTGGCCACCCCGCGCTCGCGCACCAGGTGGCGGCGCAGCTCGGTGGGCAGCGCGTTCTCCCCGGCCACGAAGCAGTACATGCGCTCATCGGGCAGGTCGGCGGCGCGCACCGCCTCCAGGGCCAGACGCCCGGGCACCTCGTGTGGGTCGGTGCGGGCCAGCCAGTGCACCTCCACCCCCGGCAGCGAACGCAGCGGGCGCACGTCGTCGGCCGAGGGCACCTCCAGGTACACGCGGGCCTTCAGGGTCTCGGGCGCCTGCTCCAGGACCGACACCAGCGCCGGGAGCGCGCTCTCGTCGCCCACCAGCAGCTGGAACGCCGCGCCGGGGGAGGGCAGGTAGTAGACGCCGTCGGTGAGCAGGCCGATCTCGTCGCCCGGGCGCGCGGCCCGCGCCCACGCCGAGGCGGGGCCGCCCTCGCCGTGGTCGACGAACTCGATGTCCATCTCCCGCGCCGCGGCGTCGAACCGGCGCACCGAGTAGTTGCGCACGTAGGGCTGGCGCTCCTTGGGCATGTCGTACAGCTGCGACACCCAGCGGCGGTCGGCGGCGGTGGGCAGGGTCAGGCGCTCCTGCCCCGGCCGGGTCAGGAACAGCCGCACGAACTGGTCGCGCCCCAGGAACTCGAACTCCGCGAGCTCCTCCCCGCCCAGCGTCACGTTGATGAAGTGCTTGGTGACCCGTTCGGTGCGCACGACGCGGGCGCGCATGACGGCGCGGTGGGCGGGGTTCTCGACACGCACGGGCACTCTTCTCGGGATCGGACGAACGAGCACGAACTTCCCTGAGGTTAGCCTTACCAACCCCCACCCGTCGACCCGGGTCCCACGACCGGTGTCCGGTGCCGTGGAGGCGCGGGTCAACCCGCCGGGGGCGCGGGGGTGACCGGGGCCGGGTCCCCGACGGGGGTGACGGGGGCCTCGACGGGGGTGGCGCCGGGGGCGAGGGGGCGCAGGACGTGCGGTGAGCGCGGCTTGCGCCAGGCGGTGTTGTTCCTGGTCAGCGGTTGTGAACAGGTGGTGCACCAGTCGGCGGAGGCCGCCTCGTCGCCGCAGTCGGTGCAGAACACCCGCAGCTCCATGTCCGGCGCGTCGCCGCTCTCGCGGCCCCAGCGGGCCAGGGCGTGCAGCACCGGGAGGGTGGCCTCCCCGCGTTCGGTGAGCGCGTACTCGTGGCGGGTGCGCCCGCGCTCCCTGTAGGGGTGGCGCTCCAGCAGGCCGTGGTCGACCATGCGCGCGAGCCGGGAGCTGAGAACGGTGTCGGCGATGCCCAGGGCGGCGCGGATGCCGTCGAACCGGGTGTTGCCGGTGAACACCTCGCGCAGGATCACCACCACCCACGGGTCGCCCAGCACGTCCAGCCCGCGGGAGATCGGACAGGGCAGCCCGGACCAGTCGGAGCGCAGCGGCATCGTGTCCCTCCCCGGGGTCGGTGGCCGTCCGGTACCGATGCTAGCCTCGGACGACCAACTTTCTTCAAGATAGCCAGATGGAGCCCTCCCGTGCGAACGACCCCCGGTGCGCGTGCGATCCACCCCGCGTGGGCCATCGCGGCCGTCGCCTTCCTCGCCCTGATCGCCGCGGCCGGGTTCCGCGCCGCCCCGGGCGCCCTCATGCTCCCCCTGGAGGAGGAGTTCGGCTGGTCGCGCGGCGACGTCTCCGCCTCCGTCACCGTCAACCTGCTGCTGTACGGCCTGACCGCGCCGTTCGCCGCCGCGCTCATGGCCCGGTTCGGCATGCGCAGGGTCATCCCGGCGGCGCTGCTCCTGGTCGCCGCCGGGGCCGGGCTCAGCACCCTGGCCACCGCCCCCTGGATGCTCGTCGCCACCTGGGGCCTGCTCATCGGCCTGGGTACCGGCTCCATGGCCCTGGCCTTCGCCGCCACCGTCGCCGACCGCTGGTTCGTGCGCTCCCGGGGACTGGTCATCGGCATCCTCACCGCGGGCGGGGCCGCCGGGCAGCTCGTGTTCCTGCCCCTGGTGGCCTGGCTCGCCGGGGCCCACGGGTGGCGCAGCGCCACCCTGCTCATCGCCGCCGCGGCGCTGGCCGTGGTCCCCCTGGTGCTGCTCCTCCTGCGCGACCACCCCCAGGACGCGGGCACCACCCCCTACGGCGCCCCCGCCGACTGGACCCCGCCGCCGCGGGCCGTCGGCAACCCCGCCCGCACCGCCCTGACCACCCTGGCCCGGGCCGCCCGCACCCGAACGTTCTGGGCGCTGGCCGCCGGGTTCGCCATCTGCGGGGCGACCACCAACGGCCTGGTCGGCACCCACTTCATCCCCAGCGCCCACGACCACGGCATGCCCCAGACCACCGCCGCCGGGCTGCTCGCCCTGGTGGGGATCTTCGACATCGTCGGCACCGTCGCCTCCGGCTGGCTCACCGACCGGGTCAACCCGCGGATCCTGCTGGCGGTCTACTACTCCGGGCGCGGGGTGGGCCTGGCCGTGCTGCCGTTCCTGCTGTCGGAGTCGGTGCACCCGCCGATGATCGTGTTCATCGTGATCTACGGACTGGACTGGGTGGCGACCGTGCCGCCCACCGTGGCGCTGTGCCGGGAGGTGTTCGGCGCCGACGGACCGGTCGTGTTCGGCTGGGTGTTCGCCGCCCACCAGATCGGCGCGGCGGTCGCCGCCGCGGTCGCCGGGATCGTCCGCGACGGCACCGGCGAGTACACCCTGGCCTGGTTCGGTGCCGCGGGCCTGTGCGCGGTGGCCGCCCTGCTGTCCTGGATGATCCGCACCCGCGCCCCGGAACCCTCCGTCCCGGCTCAGCCCGCCGGGCCCAGCCGCCGGTCCAGGATCTGGGCCAGCACGGCACAGCCGCGCCGCAGCTCCGGCGGGGACGCCGAGCCGTAGCCCAGCACCAGACCGTGCACGGTCGGCGCGGCGTGGCTGGTGCGGCCGGTGTCGTCCACCACCACGCCGCGGGCGGCCGCCTCGGCGACCACCGGCCCCACCTCCCCGGCGGGCAGCGGCAGCATCGCGTGCAGCCCCGCGGTGTCCCCGGTCAGGCGCGGCCCCAGGTGCTCGATGAGCAGGGCGCGGCGGCGCGCGTACTCGGCGCGCATCCGCCGCAGGTGCCGGTCCAGGTCGCCGCGCTCCAGCAGCAGCGCCGTGGCGGCCTGCACCGGACCCGGGGTGCGGTCGGTCAGGTCGCGGCGCACCCGCGCCAGGTGCTCCACCAGGTCGGGTTCGGCCACGATCCACCCGATGCCCAGGTCCGGGGTGAGGGTCTTGGACAGGGTCCCCAGCAGCACCACCCGCCCCGGGTCCATCCCGTACAGGGCGGGCAGCGGCGCCACGTCGTAGCGGAACTCGGCGTCGTAGTCGTCCTCGATGACCACCGCCCCCGTCGCCCGCGCCCAGGCGATGAGGCGTTCGCGGCGGGGCACCGGCAGCCGCCCGCCCAGCGGGTACTGGTGGGCCGGGGTGGTGTACACCAGGCCCAGGCCGTCGGGGAGCGTGTCCACGACCAGCCCGTCGTGGTCCACCGGGCACGGAACGATGCGCGCGCCGCGCGCGGCCAGCACGGTGCGGGCCTTCCCATACCCCGGCTCCTCCACCCCCACCCGGTCGCCCGGGGCGATCAGGGCCGCCCCCGCCAGGTCCAGCCCGTTGCCGGTGCCGCGGGTGACCAGGATGTTCTCCGGCCCCACGGCGATCCCGCGGGCCCGGCGCAGGTGCTCGGCGAGCAGGGCGCGCAGCCCGGGCAGGCCGCGCGGGTCCGGGTCGTCGTCCTGGGGCAGGTCGGCGGCGCCGCGCCAGGCCCGCCGCCAGGCGGCCCGGTCCACCGACCCCACCCAGGGCGTGCCCGGCCGCAGGTCGATGAGCCCGCGTTCGCGCAGTTCGGAACGGGTGGGCCGGTGTTCGAGCCCGGTACGCGCGCTGCGGGCCGCGGCGGCGCGCCAGGCCGGTTCGATGGGCGCGGGCTCGGCCGGCGCGGGCGCGGCGCCCGGGGCGACGAACGTGCCCGACCCGTGCCGCCCCTCCAGCCACCCCTCGGCGTACAGCTGCTGGTAGGCGTCGGTGACGACGGTGCGGCTGACCCCCAGCTGGGCGGCGAGGGTCCGGCTGGAGGGCAGCCGCTCGCCCGGGGTGAGGGACCCGCCGGCCATGGCGGCGCGCAGGGCCGCGGCCAGCTGGAGGGTGAGCGGTGCGCCGTCGGAGCGGTCCAGGTGCAGGGCCGGTTCGGCGTGCTGTCGGGGCACGGGTGCGGGCTTCCTAGAGGCGGAGGTGGTACAGGCCGACCGGGGCGGGCGGCGGCAGCGGCGGGCCGGTGTCGGGACCGGGGGCGGTGTGGAAGGACCGCAGCAGATGGCCGACCAGGCGGCGGGCGGCGGCCAGGGCCGCCTCGGGGGTGTCGGCGCGGATGCCGCCGACGGCCATCAGGACCAGGGTGAGGTCGGTGCGGTCGAAGTCGGCGCGCAGGGCCCCGGCCTGTTTGGCGCGCCGGATCAGCCGCGCGAACCCCTCCTCGGCCTGTGCGCGGCGCTCCTCCAGCTCGGGGGAGAGGGCGGCGCCGCGCAGGAACGCGGCGCCGAACCCCCGGTCGGCGACCTGCATCGCCGCGATGCGGTGCAGCGCGGCGGCGAACCCGCGCCAGGGGTCGGGGTCGGCCTGCGCGTGGTCGATGACGTCGGCGCAGGCGGACGCCTGGTCGGTGAAGGCCTCGGAGACCAGGTCGTCGCGGGTGGGGAAGCGCCGGTAGAGGGTGGCGGTACCCACCCCGGCGCGGCGGGCGATGGTGGCCATGGGCACGTCGATGCCGTGGGCGGCGAACGCCTCGCGGGCAGCGCGCAGGATGCGTTCGCGGTTGCGCGCGGCGTCGGCGCGCAGCGCGGGCCCGGGCGGTGCCGATTCGGGAGGTGGCGACTCGGGCGGCGCGGACTCGGGAGGTGCCGACCCGGGCGCTGTCGGCTCGGGCGGTGCGGGTTCGTGCGGTACGGGCTCGGTCGGCGCCGACCCGGGCGGTGCCGCTTGGGACGGCGTGGGCTCGCGCAGTGCCGACTCGGGCGGTGCGGGCTCGGGCGGCGCGATCTGAGACGGATCACCGGGCATGTGTCTCACATTACCGCTAAGTGGACGGTGCCCTCCGTTTCGCTGGTTACCGTTCACGGGGCACGGGCCGAGGAACGGTCCGCACGCCCCACCGTGAACGGAGGAGACGGGTGGCACAGGAGATGCGCGCGGCGATGTACGACCGGTACGGGCCGCCGGAGGTGATCTACGAGGGGCGCCGCCCCGTCCCCGACCCCGGAGACGACCGGGTCCTGGTGCGGGTGCTGGCCTCCAGCGTCAACGGCGGCGAACTCTCCGGCCGCTCGGGCGCCCTGGGCCTGCTGGGCGAGTTGATCCTCGGGAGGTTCCCCAAGGCGGTGGGCCTGGACTTCGTCGGCGACGTGGCCGCGGTGGGGCCGAACGTGCGCGGTGTCGAGGTGGGCGAGCGGGTGTGGGGCCTGCTGCGCGGTTTCGGCGCCACGGCCGAGTACGCGACGGTGGCACCGGACCGGCTCGCCGCCGTCCCGCCGGGGCTGGACCCACTCCAGGCGGTGGCGATCCCGGTGGCCACCACCACCGTCACCGCGCTGCGCGACAAGGCAAGGCTGCGCCCGGGCGAACGGCTGCTGGTGCGCGGCGCCACCGGCGGCGTCGGGGTGAGCGGGGTGCAGCTGGGCAAGGCCTACGGCGCGCACGTCACCGCCCTGGCCCGGGCCGAGCACCTGGACCTGGCCCGGGAGCTGGGCGCCGACGAGGCCTTCGACTACCGCACCACCTCCCCGGCCGACCTGGGCCGGTTCGACGTGGTGATGGACACCGTCGGCACGGATCTGCGCGCCTACCGGCGGCTGCTGGCCCCGGGCGGGCGGATGGTCGCGGTGTCGTTCGACCTGGACCGCCCGTTCCGGTCCCTGGGCCACATCCTGGGCTCGGCGGTGCACGGCCGCGGCCGGGTGCGGTTCTTCAGCGGCAACCCGCGCCGGGAGCTGCTGGAGGAGGTGGCCCGCCTGGCCGAGGCCGGCGACCTGCGGCCGGTGGTGGACCGGGTGTTCCCGCTCTCGGACGTGGCCGGGGCGCACCGGGCGCTGGAGGCCGGGGGCGTGCGCGGCAAGGTGGTCGTCGACACCACGGCCTGAACCCGCCGCCCGGACCCGAAAAGTGGTCGTGCGTTTCGGGGTGGAAGTGGCCCTGTCCAGAGGTCCACCCGGCTCCTAACGTGGAGGCATGCTCTCCACCACCGAAACCGCGGCCGCCCCCGCCCCGCAGGCCCCGGCCGACCCGGACACCACCTCCACCCCGAACACCGTGTCCACCCCGGACGCCGCGTCCGCACCCCTGTCGGCCACCGACCGGACCCGGATGCGCCGGGGCAGGCACAAGCAGCGCGAGGACCGCGCCGAGCTGTACGCCCTGCTCGACGCGGGCCTGTTCTGCCACCTGGGGGTGGTCGTGGACGGCGCCCCGCGCGTGCTGCCCACCGCCTACGGGCGCATCGGCGACACCCTCTACCTGCACGGGTCCACGGGGGCGCGGTCGCTGAACACCGACGGCGAGGTGTGCGTGACGGTCACCCTGGTGGACGCCCTGGTGCTGGCCCGGTCGGCGTTCCACCACTCGGTCAACCACCGGTCGGCGATGATCTACGGCCGCCCGCGGGTGGTGACCGACCCGGACGAGGAGACGGCCGGGCTGCGGGCCCTGACCGAGCAGATCGCCCCCGGGCGGTGGGACCACATCCGCGAGCCGAACCGCAAGGAGATGGCGGCCACCCGGGTGCTGGCGCTGTCGCTGGCCGAGGCGTCGGTGAAGGTCCGTACCGGGCCCCCGGTGGACGACGAGGAGGACATGGACCTGGACGTGTGGGCGGGGCTGGTCCCGGTCCGGCAGGTGTTCGGCGAACCGGAGCCGGATCCGCGACTGAAGGAGGGTGTCGGGGTTCCGCGCCATCTGCGGGAGCACCGCTCGCCCGCGTGACACCGGGTTCACCGGGTGCGGGGGGACGCGGGTCCCCCCGCTCGCGCGGAACCGGTTGTGCGCGGCGCACGGGATGACTATGTTCTGCTGTGATCACTCGCAGTAGTCGCAGTCTCACGTGAAGGAGTGTGCCCTGGTGTTGCGCGGCCTCCTGCCCCCGGCCCTCGCCGTCACCCTGCTGCTGGCCCCCGCGGCTCCGGAGGTCCCCGCCACCCCGGGGACCTCCGGAACCGCCGCGGCCCCCGCCGCCGACGCGTCCGCGAACGCGGGGCAGGGCGCACCGGACACCTGCCGCCGACCCGTCCCCGCGGTCCCGGCCGACCCCGCCGACCCCTCCCGGACCGCCTCCTGCCGGGCCTGGCCGCGGCTGCCCGCCGACCCCGACCCCCGCGCCCTGGCCGAGCGCATCCGCGACCGGATGCCCCTGCCCGCGCCCATGGGCCAGGCCGACCGGGCCGTGGCCGCCGACACCCCCCTGAAACCGCGCCCGCGCCCCCAGGCCCGCCGTGACCTGCACGTCGCCGCCACCGCCCGCGGCCACCGGGTCACCGTCGTGGCGGTGCCCCACAGCGTCCGCTGGGAGATGGGCGACGGGACCGTCCTCACCTGCGAGGTCCCCGACGACGACTGCTCCCACACCTACACGCGCCCCTCCCACGCCGAACCCGAGGGCGCCTACACCGTCACCGCCACCCTGTCCTGGCAGGTGGGCTGGCACGACGACAACGGCGACGGCGGCGCCCTGGAACCCCTCACCTCCGAGGCCACCCGCTCCGTGCGGGTACGCCACATCGAGGCGCAACTGCTCTGACCCGCCGCGGCACCGCCGTGCCCGGGGCCCGGCCGGTCCTCCGGGGCACGGCGCTCCCACCGGTCGTGGCCGGGCACCGAGAACCCGCGGCGCCGGAGCCCCGGGGCGCGGCCGCTCACCGGCCGGTACCCGCACCGGCCGGTACCCGCACCGACCGGACGAAGGCCTCCTCCGGCCTCCGCGGCCGCCGCACCTAGAGCGACCGGTAGTGGGCGCGCACGTCCGGCGGCAGCTTCTCGATCGCGGCCCGCAGCAGCGGCCGCGGCGCCGCGCCCGCGTGCGCGTCCAGGAACGCCAGCAGCCGGTCGCGGTCGGCGTCCCCGGCCGCCCGCAGCATCCACCCCACCGCCTTCTGGACCAGCGCGTGGTCGTCCTCCAGCAGGATCTCCGACAGCGCGAAGGTGTCGTCCAGGTCCCCGTGCGCGATGAAGTGCGCCGTCGCCACGATCGCGGTGCGCCGCTCCCACGGGTTCTCCGAACGCGCCAGGGTGTACAGCACGTCGCGCGGCCGCTCGCGCAGATGGCGGCCGACCACGTGGAACGCCGCCAGGTCCACCAGGTCCCAGTTGTTCACCCGGTCGTGCCGGCGCAGGTACAGCTCCGCCAGCGCGCCCACGTCCTCGGGGGTGGCCCGCTTGTCCCGCGCCTTCTTCTCCATGATGCTCATCGCCCCGGCGCGGGCCTCGTGGACCGGGCTGTCCATGAGCTTCTCGATCTCGTCCAGGCCCATCGCCCGGAACTCCTTGGCCAGCGCGAACACCGTGCCCATCCGCACCCCGACGAAGTGGTCGTCGGGGTCGGGGTCGTCGGCGTCGAACCGGAAGTACCGCTGGTATTTGCGCAGCTCCTCGTCGCTGCGGTGCTCGTCGAGGCGGGCCAGGAACGCTGCGGCGGTGGGTGGTTCGCTCATGGGCCCATTGGACCGTGAACGGCCCCCGCAGGGCCAGGGCCGAACCGCGAAAAGTTCGTTCGAGTGGAGGACATCAAGTGGCCTCCACCCCCGAAAGAGTGGGGCCGTCCGAGCGGAACGCATGAGACGAGGGAGAGACATGACCATTCTGGTGACCGGTGCGACGGGGACCGTCGGACGCCACCTGGTGCGGTGGCTGGTCGAGCGGGGGCACCCCGTCCGGGCGCTCACCCGCCGCCCCGACCGCGCCGACCTCGGTCCGGGTGTGGAGGTGGTCGGCGGCGACCTCACCGACACCGCCACCCTCAAGGACGCCTTCGCCGGGGTGGACGGCGTCCACCTCATCACCTTCGGCGGCGACGACGGGGCCGAGCTCGACGACGCCGCCGGCATCGTCGATCTGGCCGTCGCCTCCGGGGTGCGTCGCGCCACCGTCCTGGGCGCGTTCGGCGGCAGCCCGCTGGAGGACGCCGTGCGCACCGACCGCCTGGAGTGGACGGCGCTGCTCCCGCTGGAGTTCATGTCCGGCGCCCTGGAGTGGGCCCCCGGCGTGCGGGAGTCGGGTGCGGTGCGCACCCTGGCCGCCTGGCCCAGCGCCGTCGTCCACGAGGCCGACATCGCCGCCGTCGCGGGCGTCGCCCTCACCGGGGGCGGCCACGGCGGCCGCGACCTGGTCCTGACCGGCCCGCAGGCGCTCACCCCCGCGGAGCGTGCCCGCGCGCTGGGCGAGGCCCTGGGGAGCGAGGTCGCCTGGGTGCACCTGACCCCGGACCAGGAGCGCGAGCGCCTGCGCGCCCAGGGCTTCCCGGAGGAGTACGTGGAGTTCGGCATCACCCTGGCCACCGACCCGCCCGAGGTCGCCGCCCGGGTGCTGCCCACGGTGGAGGAGGTCACCGGGCGCCCCGCGCTCACCTTCGCCGAGTGGGCGCGCGAGCACGCCGACGCCTTCCGCGCCTGAGCACCGGCGCCTTCCGGGCCTGAACCCGGTGCCGGGCGGCCGCCGCCCGCGGCCACACCGCCGTCAGCGGCCGCCCGGCCTCACACAGGTACGGCCTCGATGAGCGCGTACCCCGAGGACCGCGCCAGGACGCCCACCGACGCCAGCGCGAACCCGGTCCCGGCGAACAGCGCCTCGAAATCGGACCGGGTCCGCTCCCGGCCGCCGGTGTTGACCAGCATGTTCAGGTCGCTCAGGAACGGCACCGGCGACTCGTCCGCGCCGGGCCCGTCCGGCAGCATCGGCTCCACCAGCAGCAGTCGGCCGCCCCTGGCCACCGCCTCCCGGCAGCGGGCCAGGATCGCCGCGGCCCGCTCGTCGTCCCAGTCGTGGACGATGCTCTTGAGCAGCAGCACGTCCCCGGCCGGGACGGAGCGGAAGAAGTCCCCGGACACCACCGAGCACCGGTCGGCGACCCCGGCCCGCTCCAGGACCGCCGGGGCGCGGGCGGCGCCGCCGGGCGCGTCGAACAGCACCCCGTTCAGGTGCGGGTGGCGGGCCAGCACCGCCGAGAGCAGCGTGCCGTCGCCGCCGCCCACGTCCACCACCGTGGTGAACGGCGCGAAGTCGTAGGCGTTCGGCAGCACCCGGGCGGTGCCGCGGGTGCGGTCGGCCATGGCGTTGTGGAACATCTCCGCCAGCGCGGGCCGCCCGTCCAGGTACTCGAAGAACGACGTGCCGTGCACGTACTCGAACGCCACCGACCCGTCGCGCACGCTCCGCGGCAGCTCCCGCCAGGAGTCCAGCAGCAGCGGGTCCGTGTAGAACCGGGCGACGGCCGCCATGGAGTCGGGGTGGTCGGTGCGCAGCAGGTGCCCGGCCGGGGTGAGGGAGTAGCGGCCCGGGCCGGTCTCGGCCACCAGGTCCACGGCGGCCAGCGCCCGCAGCAGGCGTTCGAGGGTGTCGGCGCGGGCACCCAGGGAGCGGGCCAGGTCGGCGGCGCCCGCCTCCCCCCTGCCCAGGGCGTCGGGCAGGCCCAGGCGGACGGCCCCGCCGACCAGGTGGGCGACCATGCCGCCGAACAGCATCCGGCCCAGGGTGAGGTGGGCGTGGGGGTTCTCGCTCGTGTCACCCAACGGGTCACTCCTCGGGTTCGGCGTGGCGGGGCAGGACCGCGACCGGGACGGTGGCGGTGTGCAGCACACCCTGGCTGACCGAGCCCAGGAACACGCCCCGGACGCTGCCGCGGCCCCGGGAGCCGACCACGATGAGGTCGGCCTGCGCCCCGGCCTCCACCAGGGCCTCCACCGGGTTCTTGCGGGTGCGCACCACGGACACGTCCACGTTCTCGACGGCCTCGTCGATGACCTCGGCCAGCACCCCGGCGACGATCTCCTCCGACTGCCGGTCCAGGAAGTCCTCGGGCGGGGTCCACCCCGAGGCGATCAGCGACTTGGACGCGAACGGGGTGGGCGCCTCCCAGCTGTTGACCACGATCACCTCGGCGTCCGCGACCCGGGCCGCCGCGTGCAGGGCGAAGTCCAGGGCGTGCTGGGAGTCCAGGGAGCCGTCCACGCCGACCACGATGCGGCGGGGCTCGACGGGGACCGTGCCGCCCTCGGCCGGCCGGGGCACCACGACGACCGGGCAGGCGGCGCGGGCGGCCAGGCGGATGCCCGCCGACCCGGCCAGGGCCGAGCGGACCGGTCCGAAGCCGCGCGAGCCCACCACCAGCAGGTCGCCGGGGTCGGAGCGGCGCAGCAGCGCCACCGGGGGCTCCTCCAGCGCCAGGTCGGTGAGGACCTCGACCCCGGGGCGGATCTCGCGGGCGTACCCGGCCTCCTTCTCCAGGATGCGCCGCCCCTGCTCGGAGATCTCCTCGGTGGGAGGGAACCGGGTGCGCCCGGCGTAGACGCTCATCACGACCGGCATGGACAGGGCGTGCACCACCTTGAGCGGCCACCCCCGGCGCTCGGCCTCGGCGGCGGCCCACTCCAGGCCCGCACGCGCCTCGGCGGAGCCGTCCACACCCGTCACCACCGCCGGGATGTGCCCCTGGTCGTCGGTCATCGCCGCTACCTCCTTCGCCCGTGGCGCCGTGGCCCGCGCCCTCCAAGGAGTGTGCCCCACGGGCGGTACGGGAACCGGGAACACGGCTGGTGTGGCGGAGAACTCGGGGCCCGGCCGCCCGGGCTCAGGCGCGCGTCGGCGCCCCGGCCTCGACCCCCTCCTCGGCCCCGGCGGTGCGGGCCGCGTGCTCCTCGGCCCACACGACCAGCGGGACGAGCCGGTCGGTGACCTCGCGACCGGCCCCGGTGAGGCTGTACTCCACGTGCGGGGGCACCACCGGGCGGGCGTCGCGCAGCACCAGGCCCTCGGCCTCGAAGGAGCGCAGGGTGCGGGCGAGCATCTTCTCGCTGACACCCCCGATGCGGCGCAGCAGCTCGCTCCAGCGCAGCGGGCCGTCCTTCAGCGCCACCAGGACCAGGACACCCCACTTGGAGGTCACCTCGCCCAGCAGTCGGCGGGACGGGCAGTCGGCGCTGAACACCTCGCCCTTGGGGAAACCCCGTGTAATGCTCACCCTCCCCAAGCTACCCGCAGGGCGCCCCCGGCGGGCGGGACCGGCCGGTCAGGGGAGTGCGGCAGGCCCGAGCACGCCCCCGGGCGGCTATCGTCCGGTAGGCGGGCCGGGAACGGCCCGGGGCCGCGGAGCGGCCGGCACGGAGCAGCACAGACAAGGAAACCCCGGCTTGCAGACGAACACCCCGGCGCCCCAGGACCCGAGCACCGATCGGCGCACCATGCCCCCGTGGCTGCCCCGCGCGGTGCTGATGGTGATGTGGACCGTCACGGCCTTCGGGGTGACCCTGTGGCTGTTCCTCCAGTTGCAGGGGCTCATCGTCCTGCTGCTGATCTCCCTGTTCCTGGCGCTGGCGCTGGAGCCCGCCGTCAACTGGCTGCACCGGCGCCGCTGGCCCCGCGGCCCGGCCACCGGCGCGGTCATGCTCCTGGTGGTGCTGGCGACCGGGGTGTTCCTGAGCATGCTCGGCTCCATGCTGATCGGGCAGGTGCTGGCCCTGGCGGCGGAGACGCCGCGGATGCTGCGCGCGGCGCTGGTCTGGACCAACTCCACGTTCGGCACCGACTACTCGCCCACCACCCTGATCGAGCAGGTCACCAGCGCCAGCGGGGTGGTCCAGCAGTACGCCTCGCGGATCGCCGACAACGCGCTGGGGGCGGGCACGACCCTGCTGGGGCTGCTGTTCAACGGGCTGGCGGTCGCGCTGTTCACGTTCTACCTGTGCGCCGACGGCCCGCGCTTTCGCCGGGTGATCTGCTCGGTGCTGCCGCCGCGGACCCAGCGCGAGGTGCTGCGGGCCTGGGAGATCGCGATCGAGAAGACCGGCGGGTACCTGTACTCCCGGGCGCTGATGGCCCTGGTGTCGGCGGTCTCGCACTACCTGGTGCTGGTGGCGCTGGACGTGCCGTTCGCGTTCGCGCTGGCGCTGTGGGTGGGGGTGCTGTCGCAGTTCATCCCAACGGTCGGCACCTACATCGGCGGGTTCGTCCCGGTGCTGGTGGCGCTGTTGCAGGGGCCCTGGGCGGCGGTGTGGGTGCTGGTGTTCGTGGTCGTCTACCAGCAGTTCGAGAACTACGTGCTGCAGCCGCGCATCACCGCCAAGACGCTGGACATGCACCCGGCGGTGGCCTTCGGGTCGGTCCTGGCGGGCGTGGCGATCATGGGGGCGCCGGGCGCGCTGCTGGCGCTGCCGATGGGGGCGAGCCTCCAGGCGTTCCTGGGGTCCTACATCCGGCGCTACGAGGTGGCGCAGCATCCGCTGCTCAGCGACTCGGAGGAACCGGTGGCGGCGGGGGCCAAGGCGCCGCCCGAGGAACCGGAAGGGTCCGCGGGGGAACCCGGGGCGGAACCCGGCGGGGACGACGGCGGCGGTTCCGGCACACCGGGTCCGACGACCCCCTGACGCCCTGACCTCTTGCCTAACATTCAGGTGGGTACCTGACAAAAAGGTGGGTACCAGAACTTTGGAATGTGCTTCCCACCTGCAAGGTTGACCCTGGGCGACGGCCGGGGAGGTCCCGGCCGGGGAATCGGAAGGACCCTTCATGTCCGTCGTCATCGTGGGTGCCACCGGCCACCTGGGCCGCCTCGTCGTGGAGGAACTGCTGGAGCGGGGGACCCCCGCCGGGGAGGTCGTCGCGACCGGCCGCGACGCCGACCGCCTGGCCGCGCTCGCCGAGCGGGGGGTGCGCACCGCTCGCGTCGACCTGGACGACCCGGCCACCCTGCCGTCCGCCCTCGCCGGGGCCGACACCCTGCTGCTGATCTCCACCAGCGAGCCGGGCCGCCGCCTGCCCCAGCACCGCGCCGCCGTCGAGGCCGCGGCCGCCGCCGGGATCGGGCACATCGTCTACACCAGCGCGCCCAGGGCGGACGACACCACCCTGGTGCTGGCCCCCGACCACAAGGCCACCGAGGAGCTGCTGGCCGCCTCGGGGATCGCCCACACGGTCCTGCGCAACAACTGGTACAACGAGAACTACGAGTCGCAGCTGTACGCCGCCCGCGACCACGGGGCGTTCGTCGGCGGCGCCGGACAGGGGCGGGTGCCCAGCGCCTCGCGCCGCGACTTCGCGGCCGCCGCCGCGGTGGTGCTGGCCGACCCGGCCGCCCACGCGGGCGCGGTGTACGAGCTGACCGGCGACACCGCCTGGACCTACCCCGAGCTGGCCGAGACGCTCTCGGCCGTGCTGGGCAGGGAGGTCGTCTACAAGGACCTGTCCACGGCCGAGCACATCGCGGCCCTGGTCGAGGCCGGTCTGGACGAGGGCACCGCCTCCTTCGTGGCCGCCCTGGACGCGAACATCCGCGACGGTGTCCTGGGCGAGCCCACCGGCGACCTGCGCCGCCTCACCGGCCGCCCGTCCACCCCGATCGCGGACACCCTGCGCGACCTGGCCTGACGAACGGGAGCGGGCCCCGGCGACCGGTTCGACCGTGCCGGGGCCCGTTCCCGCGGGCCCTCACCGCCGCTTCAGCAGGGCCCGCATCTGTTCCATGTACGCCATGGCCTCGTCACGGTTCGCGAACCGCGGCGGCTCCGCGGGGATGTCCGGCCGACGGTCCGCGGGCAGCCGGGAGTACATCTCCGCGAGCCCGGCGTGGATCCTGTCGCACTCGCGTTGCAGGGCCGCCAGTTTCTGCTCCTCCGCGGCCTCCGCCGACGCCTCCGCCGCGGCGAGCTCCTGCCGGGAGCCGTAGGTCCGCGGCTCCTCGCCGGACCTCCTCCTGAACCACTGCCTCGGTCCCATGGGCGGACGCTCCCCTTCCTGTCGCGGGCGTGGCCATTATTCACGCCTCGGACAGGACCCGCTGGGCGATGCGGAACGCCGCGTTGGCGTCCGGGACGCCGCAGTAGATCGCGCTCTGTAGCACGACCTCCTTGATCTCCTCCTCGGTCAGCCCGTTGCGCACGGCGGCGCGCACGTGCATGGCGAACTCCTCGTGGTGGCCGCGGGCGATGAGCGCGGTGAGGGTGATCATCGACCGGCTGCGCCGGTCCAGGCCCGGGCGGGTCCACACGGTGCCCCACGCGTAGCGGGTGATGAACTCCTGGAAGTCGGCGGTGAAGTCCGTGGTCGCGGCGACCGCCCGGTCCACGTGGGCGTCGCCCAGCACCTCGCGGCGCACCGCCATGCCCGCCGCGCGCACCTGCTCCTGGGTCAGGGCGCCCGGGTCGGCGGGCGGGGCGGCAGGGATCGCGGCGGGCGGGGCGGCGAAGTGGCCGCGCAGCAGGGCGGCGACCCGGTCCGGGGCCTCGGCCGGGGCCAGGTGGGCCACCCCGTCCAGGACCTCGGCCCGGCCCCGGCGCACCCCGCGGGCGATGGCCTCCAGCGACGCGGGCGGGGTGGGCCCGTCCTCGGCGCCCGCGACGGCGAGCACCGGAGCGGTGACCTCCCCGAGCCGGTCGCGCACGTCGAACCCGGCCAGGGCCTCGCAGGCCAGCGCGTAGCCCTCGGCGTCGGCGTCCTGGAGCACGTGCAGCAGCGCGGCGGCGGTGGCCGGTTCGCGCTCCACGAACCCCGGGGCGAACCACCGTCTGGCGGAGACCTCCACCACGGCCGGGGTGCCCGAGGCGCGCACCGTCGCGGCCCGTTCGCGCCACCCGTCGGGTTCGCCGATGCGCGCCCCCGTGCACAGCAGCGCCGCCGACCGCACCGCCTCGGGGGCGTCCAGCAGCAGGCGCAGGCCCACGGCCCCGCCGATGGAGTCGCCCGCGTAGAGGAAGGAGCGGTCGGTGTCCCCGCCCCCGGCGGCGCGCGCGCCGGTGACCCCGCGGGCGAACACCAGCACCCCCCGGGCCAGCTCGGCCAGCGTGAACGGCTCCTTGGCGGCCGGGGCGCCGCCGTGCCCGGGCAGGTCCCAGCCCACCACGTGGAAGGCGTCGCCGAGCCGGTCGGCGGCCGCCGACCACAGCGTCGCCGCCGAGGTGCCCAGCGAGGGGCCCACGAGCAGCAGCGGAAGGTCGGGGCCTCCGGCGAGTTCGGCTCCGGTGATGTGCGGGATCGTCATGTGTCGGTCTCCGGCGGGTCGGTGTCCAGAAAGCGGTCGGCGCGGGCCAGGGCGGTGTCGATGAGGGCGTCGGCGGCGCCCAGGGGCAGGGCCCCTCCCACAGGTTCGGCACGGGTATCGGCACCGGTGAACGCGGTGATGGCGCGGGCCTCGGCGGTCAGCCCCTCCCGGGCCCCCTCCGCCGTCGCCGCCATCCGGTCGGCGTCCACCCGCAGCCCCGCCAGCAGCTCCCGGGTCTGGGAGGCCGCGGTGGCGGTGCGCCGGGCCAGCGTGCGCAGGGTCGCCCACTCGGCGTGCCAGGCCCCGTCCGGGCGTTCGTCCACGGCCAGCGCCGCCGCCAGGTGCAGGGTCGAGGCCAGCGGGGGAGCGGCCAGGGCCGCCCGCCGGACGAGCACCGACAGCACCGGGTTGCGCTTGTGCGGCATGGCCGAGGAACCGCCGCGCCCCTCGGCGGCGGGTTCGGCCACCTCGGCGATCTCGGGCCGGGACAGGGTGGCGACGTCGGCGGCCACCCGCCCCCAGGCGTCGGTGCAGGCCACCAGGGCGTCGCCCAGGGCGGTGACGGTACCGCGCGAGGTGTGCCAGGGCGCGGCCGCCGCCAGCCCCAGCCGCCGTGCCGCCCCGGCCACCAGGTCCGTCGCGGCGGCCACCGGGTCGGCTGCGCCGCTCGCCCGGGCCAGGTCCACGACGGCCGACCGGGTCCCGGCGGCGCCGCCGATCTGCACCGGCAGCCGCGGCCGGTCCAGGGCGTCGGCGGCGTCCAGCACCCCGCCCAGCCACCCGGCGGCCCTGAGCCCGAAGGTGGTGGGCACCGCGTGCTGGGTGAGGGTGCGCCCGGCCATCACCGTGCCCCGGTGGGCGCGGGCCAGCCCGGACAGCGCGGCGACCTGGTGGCGCAGGTCCGCGCGCACCTGTGCCAGGGTGTCGCGGGCGCACAGCACCAGCGCGGTGTCCACCACGTCCTGGCTGGTCAGCCCGCGGTGCACCCAGGGGGCGGCGGGGCCGTCGGCGCGTTCGCGCAGCAGCCCCACCAGGGCGATGACGGGGTTGCCGCCGCCCTCGGCGGCGCGCGCCAGGGCGGGCAGGTCCTCGGCACCGACCAGGCCGGACAGGTCGGCGGCGGCCGGGGCGACGCCCGCCCCGGCCAGGGCGTCCGCCCAGGCCTGCTCGACGGCCACCATGGCCGCCAGCCAGGCGCGTTCGGTGAACAGGTCCCCGGCCCGCTCGTCCCCGGGCCAGAACAGGTCGGTCATGGCGTCCGCGCCCGGTACCCGGACAGGTCCAGGAACACGGTCTCGCCCTCGCCCTGCAAACGGATGTCGAACTCCAGCCCCCGCCCGTCGCGGCGGGCGATCAGGGTGGCGCGGCGTTCGGCGGGCAGCGACGCCAGCAGCCGGTCGGCGGCCAGCGCGGCGGCGTCGTCCGGCAGGTAGGCGCGGGTGAACAGCCGGTCCGTCAGCCCGCGCGCGAACACGGTGACCGCGAAGAACGCCGCCGCCCCCGGCTCGGTGGGGCCCGGCTCCAGGGTGCTGAACGTGTACCGCCCGTCGCGCCCGGTCGAGGCGCGCCCGAACCCGGTGAAGGTCCACCCGTCCCGGCGCAGCGACCCCGCCTCGCGCGGGACGGAGCCGTCCGGGCGGGCCTGCCAGATCTCCACCAGGGCGTCGGGCAGCCCGTTCCCGGCGCCGTCGGTGACGGTCCCGCTCAGCCGGACCGCCCCCGCCGAGCCCGGCGGCACGAGGTCGCGGTCGCCGTCGTAGGGCAGGCCGTAGTGGAAGAACGGGCCGACCGTCTGGCCGGGGGTGGTCCGCAGCGGAGGCGCCCCCGTGGCGCCCTCGGGAATGGTGCTCACGCGTCGTCGCCCTCCTCGTTCTCCATGAGGGTGCCGTGCGCACCGCCCAGGACGATGTCCCACCGGTACCCGGTCGCCCACTCGTGCGTGGTGACGTCGTGGTCGTAGGCCGCCACGAGCATCGCCCGGTCCCGCGGGTCGGTGACCGATTGCAGGATCGGGTCCAGCGCGAACAGCGGGTCGCCCGGGAAGTACATCTGGGTGACCAGCCGCTGGGAGAACTCGGTCCCGAACAGCGAGAAGTGGATGTGGGCGGGGCGCCACGCGTTGTGGTGGTTGCGCCACGGGTAGGGCCCCGGCTTGATCGTCTGGAACCGGTAGTACCCGTCGTCGTCGGTCAGGCACCGTCCCGCGCCGGTGAAGTCGGGGTCCAGCGGGGCCGGGTGGCGGTCGCGTTTGTGCACGTAGCGGCCGCCCGCGTTGGCCTGCCAGACCTCCACCAGCTGGCGGCGCACCGGCCGCCCACGGGCGTCGGTGACCCGGCCGGTGACGACCATGCGCTCGCCGATGGGCTCGCCCGCGCCGCCGATGGTCAGGTCGGCCTCCAGCGGGTCCACGTCGCGCTCCCCGAAGCAGGGGGCCCAGCGCTCGATGGTCTCGGGGTCGGCGTGGTGGAGGTCCTTGGTGGGGTGGCGCAGCGCGCTGCTGCGGTAGGGCGGGTAGTCGAGGGCGGGCTGGGCGGG
>NZ_JBJJBV010000157.1:0-20650 GCF_045446735.1 Nocardiopsis protaetiae | reverse complement strand
GGCGCGGACCGCGGTGTCGGCCATCGTGCCCGGCCTCAGTGGCGCAGCAGGTCCCGGACGGCCGACGGGGGGTGCAGCACCGGTTCCACCGGGCGGTCGGTGAGCACCGCCAGCGCCGCCCGGTACTCCTCGCCCCGGTCCAGGTCGGTCAGCCACGACGACGCCGGGTCGCCGCCCCCGGTCCACTCCAGCAGCCGCGCGCCGGTGTGCGGCGGGCTCACCGTCACCCGGCGCAGCCCCCCGGCCAGACCCAGCCCGGTGGCCTTGAGCAGGGCCTCCTTGCGCGCCCAGTAGCCGAAGAACGCCCCCGTGCGCTCGGCCTCCGACAGCCCCGCCCACACCTCGCGCTCGGTGTCGGACAGGGTGTAGGCCGCCAGTCCGTCCAGGTCGCGCGAGTCCGACACCCGCTCCACGTCCACGCCCACCGGGACGCCCTCGGACACCACCAGCACCACCCACTCGCCCGAGTGGCTCACCGAGATCTCCCACCCGTGGGCCGGGCCCGCCGGGTGCGGTTTGCCGTGCGGCTCGGCGTCCCGCTCCGCCCCGGCGCGCTCCTTCTCGTCACAGGAGCGGCAGCGCAGGTCGAACAGCACGTCCCGGGGATCGCACCCCGCCCGCTCGGCCAGCGCGAGCCGGGACATCGCCCGGGCCAGCAGGTGCCGGTCCCGGTCGGCCCGGTGCAGGAACCGGTCGCCCCGGGCCCGTTCGCGCTCGTCCAGCAGGTCCGACAACCGGTCCGTGGCCGAAGACGTGTGCGCCCACCAGATCTCGGGCGCCAGGGGAGGGAGAGTCATGCATCCCATTGTGGACCCGGTCGCTCGGTGATCGGGGGTGTGAGGGGGGCCTGAACCGGGAATCGGGTAAAGGACAGGTCAGCCCGTCCCCTGGGGAGGCCGGAGATGTCCGTTGTGATGCTGTTCGGAGCCGGAGCGCTCGTCGGGCTGGTGGCCCTCACCGCGGTCATCATCGTGACCCTCCTGACCGAGGACCCCGACCGTATCGACACCCCCCTCGACGCCGAGGAACCGGAGGAGGAGCGCCCGGTCATCGGTCGGTCCGTACTCTAGACCGGGCACGGGGACCCACCCGTGCCCCCACCGGAGCACGGAAGGTCAACCCATGGTCGAGGAGAACCGTCCGGCGTTCGCCGCCGAGCGGCGGGAGCGCATTCTCGAACTCGTGCGCGCCAACGGCACCATGTCCCTGCGCGACATCGCCGTCAAGGTGCACGCCTCCGAGGTCACCGTCCGCCGGGACGTGCGCGCCCTGGAGGCCGAGGGCCTGGTCGACCGCCGCCGCGGAGGGGTCGCCCTGCCCGGGCGCATCGGCCACGAGCAGAGCTACACCGGCCGCAGCGGCCAGGCCGCCGCCGAGAAGGCCGCCATCGCCGTTTCCGCCGCCCGCCTGGTCCGCCCGGGCGACGCCGTCACCATCGGCCCCGGCACCACCACCGAGGCGCTGGCCCGGGAGCTGGCCTCGCGTTCGGACATCACCGTCGTCACCAACTCGCTGCGGGTCGCCGAGGCCCTGGCCGGCTCGACCGGCGTCGAGGTCGTGGTCACCGGAGGCACCCTCTACGGCCCCGCCCGCGCCCTGGTCGGCGCCGCCGCCGAGCAGAGCCTCAAGGGGCTGCGCGTCACCCGCGCCTTCCTCTCGGGCAACGGCGTCAGCGCCGAACGCGGGCTGAGCACCCCCAACCCCGCCGTCGCGGGCGTGGACGCGGCCCTGGCCGGCTGCGCCGAGGAGACCGTGGTCCTGGCCGACCACACCAAGATCGGCGCCGACACCATGGTCGCCACCGTCCCGCCCGAGGAGATCGCCCACCTGGTCACCGACAGCAGCGCCGACCCCGAGGTCCTCATGACCCTGGAGGAGACCGGCGCCCTGGTCCACGTCGCCGTCGTGGCCCGCGAACGCGGGCAGTAAGCCGCTTGTGCACCCGCAAAGGGCGTACCCTACCGTTCACGCCCATTGTGCGGTCCGCGTCCGATGGGTGATGCTGGACGCATCCACCGCCGACCCACCCTCAGGAGCCTTCCGCGCATGCCCTCTTCATCGACGCCCTCGGAGCAGCCCCCGTCCGCGCCGGTGCGCGTCACCCCCGAGCCGGTGGCCCTGCCCGAGCCCTGGTCCCGGGCCGCGCTGACGGTGGTCGTGCCCACCTATGAGGAGGCCGAGAACCTGCCGGTGCTGGTCCGCCGGCTCATGTCCCTGGACCTGCCGGGGCTGCGGGTCGTGGTCGTGGACGACAACTCGCCCGACGGCACCGGGGAGGTCGCCGACAAGCTCGCCCTGGAGTTCCCCGGCCGGGTGTCGGTGGTGCACCGCACGGTCAAGGACGGGCTGGGCCGCGCCTACGTGGCCGGGATGACCCGGGCCCTGGAGGACGGCGCCGAGTACGTCGCGCAGATGGACGCCGACCTCAGCCACCCCGTCGGCTACGTCCCCCAGCTGCTGGGCACCCTGCTGGCGACCAACGCCGGGGTCGTCATCGGCAGCCGCTACGTGCCCGGCGGCAGCCTGTCCGAGCAGTGGGGGCTGAGCCGCCGCCTGCTCAGCGGCTGGGCCAACACCTACGTCAAGACGGTGCTGGCCATCCCGGTCCGCGACGTCACCGCGGGCTTCAAGGTGTGGCGCGCCACCGCCCTGGAAGTGCTCGACCTGCCGGGCATCGAGAGCACCGGCTACGCCTTCCAGGTGGAGATGCACTACCGGGCCTTCCGCCGCGGGCAGAAGATCGTCGAGATCCCCATCCACTTCGAGGAGCGGGCCGTGGGCCAGAGCAAGCTCGACGGCGCCGTCGCCCTGGAGGCGGCCCTGCGCCCGCTGCGCCTGCGCCGCGCCGAGAACTCCCGCCGCTGACCGGCGGCGCGCCGCCACCTCCTTCAAAACCCCGGGTCGAACTGCGATCATCGAGTGACCACGGGGGAAGGAGGGCGTCGTGACCGATCAGCCCTACGACGTGAACGCCGACCTGGGGGACGACCCCCAGGAGAGCGAGATCGCCGAGACCGAGAGCCGCATGGACGCGGTGGGGTACACGTTCGAGGACGAGGACGCCGAGGACCAGGGCGAACTGGGGATATCCGATGAGGTCCGCCAGGAGGAGCCGCCCGTCCTGGAACGCGAGGACTGGAACCCCGACGACCCGGGCGCCGAGACCGACGCGCTCCACGAGGAGGACGACGACGGGCGGTGGACGTCGTGACCGAACGGCCCTACGACGTGAACGCCGACCTGGGCGACGACCTCCAGGAGAGCGACATCGCCGAGACCGAGAGCCGTATGGACGCCCTGTACGGCTACAACTTCACCGAGAACGACGCCGAGGGCGAACTCGGCATCACCGCGGAGGTGCGCTGCGAGCGCAAACCCGTCATACCGCGGGAGAACTGGGACATCGACGGCCCCGGCGCAGAGGCCGAGGCGGTGCACGTGATCACCCCGGAGGGGGACACCGACCCCGATCCCGACTCCGCCCCGGAGGACCGCGACTTCTAGCCCGCGGCTTCCGGGCCGTGCCCTCTTGAACCTCCGCTTCGGCCCACCCGTCAAGAATCAGAAGGTCCTCAACGGACGGCCTGACGGCCGCGGCCTTGCTACCTGGCTCGGCGCCCCTAGAAGGCGGGAACCTTCGGCCCCTACGGAGAAGTCCTCGTTCCTCGGACTTCGCCTCCAGGGCCTCCAGAACCCCGCTGGCGCCTCGCGAACCCCTAAGCCCCGGGACGGTCCTGGATCCGCCCGGCGCTGGACCCCGGACAGGAGCGCATCGGCGGCCCCGACACCCCGCAGAACCGCAGCGGCTGCTCCTCGATGTGCGGGGGCACCGCGCTGGTCTCCTCGGGCAGCGCGCCGCGCGCGGCCGCCTCGGAGGCCTCGGGCATCCGCCCCCGCGGCAGCAGCAGCGCGCACAGCGCGGCCGCCGCGCACAGCCCCGCCAGGATGAGCATCGCCGGGCCGAACCCGTCGGCCAGGGACCCGGCGTCGGCGGCGCCCCCGGCCTCCCCGCCCCCGGAGACCCCCGCCAGGGCCGGGATCGCGGCCACCCCGATGAGCTGGGCGCCGCGCGCGAACGTGTTGTTGACCCCCGAGGCCAGCCCCGAGTGCCGTTCCGACACCGACGCCAGCACGGTCGCCGTCAGCGGCGCCACCGTGGTGGACAGCCCCAGCGCCACCAGCAGCACCCCCGGCAGCACGTCGGTGAGGTAGGGGGCGTCGGGCCCGATCCGCGACAGCAGCCACAGCCCGGCGGCCACCAGCAGCGGTCCGGCGATCAGCTGGGGGCGCGGGCCGATCCGCGCGGCCAGCTTGCCCGACCGGGCCGACAGCGCCAGCATGATCACGGTGATGGGCAGCGAGGCCGCCCCGGCCGCGATCGGCGAGTAGCCGGCGACCTCCTGGAGGTAGATCACCAGCAGGAAGAACAGCGGCCCCAGCGAACCGTAGATGAGCACGGTCGCCGCGTTGGTCGCGCTGAACCCGCGGGAGGAGAACATGCCCAGCGGCAGCATCGGGTCGGTGACACGCGACTCCACCACCACGAACAGCCCCAGCGCGAGCACGCCGATGACGGCCCCCGCCCACACCGCGGGAGTGGCGCCCACCGCGCCCCACTGGATGAGCGCGTAGGTGATGCCGCCCAGGGCCACGACCCCCAGCAGCGCCCCCGGGTAGTCCAGCCGCGGCGCCGCCCCGGGGTCGCGCGACTCGGGCAGCTTGAACCACGCGATGGCCAGCACGGCCGCGGCCAGCGGCAGGTTGATGAGGAAGATGAGCCGCCAGTCGCCGATCTGCACCAGCCACCCGCCGACGAACGGGCCGATGGCCGAGGCCACCCCGGTGAGCCCGGACCAGGCGCCGATCGCCCGGGCCCGGTCCTGTTCCCGGAACCCCGACTGGAGGATGGCCAGGCTGCCCGGGGTCAGCAGCGCGCCGCCCACCCCCTGCACGATCCGGCCCGCCACCAGCCACTCCAGGGTCGGGGCGAACGTGCACAGCGCCGAGGCCAGCGCGAACACCGTCACACCCCAGATGAACAGCCGCACCCGCCCGAACCGGTCCGAGAGGGAGCCGCTGAGCAGGATGAGCGCGGACAGCGTCACCATGTACCCGTTGACGATCCACTGGAGCCCGGACAGGCCGGTCTCCAGGTCGCCCTGGATGGCGGGCAGCGCCACCGTCACCACCGTCGAGTCCAGGAACGCCATCCCGGAGCCGAGCACCGTGGCGGTGAGCATCCACCGGGCCGCGGGCGATCCCCAGGCCACACCCCCCGCAGCGACCGGACTCGTCGTCGAACCGCCCATCGGTCCCACCCCCCGGGTCCACCGTACGACGGCGGCCCCCGCCTGGGCGGGGGCCGCCGTGTTCCCGTTCGGTGTGTCGACGCCCGGCGCGGGCGCGGTTCACTCGCTCGCGAGCGCCCCGGTGATCGAGGTCCCGGCGGCCCGGCGGGCGGGCAGCACCGCGGCGACCAGCCCGGCCAGCACCGACACGGCGATGAACACCGCGATCTGTCCGGCGGGGACGGCGAACACCAGGCCCGGCAGGACGGAGTCGGCGGCGGCCCAGCCGAACAGCACCCCGAACACGATGCCGATCCCGGCGCCGATGAGGCACAGCAGGACGGCCTCGACACTGAGCATCCGGCGCAACTGCGCCTTGGTCAGCCCCAGCGCCCGCAGCAGCGCCGACTCGCGGGTGCGCTCCAGGACCGACAGGGCCATGGTGTTGGAGATGCCGAACACCGCGATGACGATCGCCAGGCCCAGCATCGCCGCCACCGTGTAGAACGCGATGTCCAGGATGCCGGAGAACTGCTCCTTCATCTCGGCGGTCGACATGACCTGAAGCGTCGGGTAGGAGTCGACGCTGTCGTAGACGGCCTCGCGCACCTGCGCCGCGTCGGAGTCGGAGCCGGCGATCACGTACAGGTTCCGGAACTCGGTGACCTGCGGGTAGGCGGCGGCGAAGTCCTCCGGGTCGACGGTGGCGCCCCACAGCCCCTGGGCGTCCTCGGTGATCGCGACCACTTCGAGATCGCGGTCGGCGGCGCCCCACAGGCCCGGGAGGGTGAAGGTGTCGCCCACCTTCGCGCCGTTCGCGTAGCCCTCGGAGAGCACGACCTTGCCGGGGCCCAGGTCGGTGAGCTCGCCCTCGACGGTGTCGGCGGTCAGGTCGACGCCGATCCGGCCGTTGACGTAGGCGGTGACCGGCAGGGTCTCGCCCCCGGCGAGGTCCACGTACAGGCTGCGGTCGGCGATGACGCGCTCCAGGGCGTCCTGGCCGCGCAGCACGTCGAACACCTCGGCGGAGATGCCCGGTTCGAGCGGGACGGCCGGGCCGTCCTCGTCGGCGGCCTCCGCGTCGGCGGGAGCCTCCTCGACCGGTGCCTCGGCGGCGGTGACCTCTCCGCCTTCGGTGACCTCCTCGCCCGGTGCGGCCTCCCCGCCCTCGGCGGCGGCCTCCCCGTCCGGGGCGGCCTCCTCGCCCGCCGTGTCCTCCTGCCCCTCGGGGGCGTACTGCGTGGAGATCTGGTAGTCGACCGGGAACTGCTCCTCCAGCGCCTTGGTCAGGGTGCTCTCCGTGGAGGCGCTGACCACCGAGTACCCGGTGATGAGCGTGGCCCCCACGGTCAGGGCGATCATCGCGGTCGCGGCCCGGCGCGGGCTGCGCACGGAGTTGTCCACGGCGAGCATGCTCGGCACGCCCACCCGGCGCAGCGGCAGGCCCACCGCGTTCACGATCCCGCGGACCAGCAGCGGGCCCAGGACCACCACGCCCAGGAACGCGATCAGCGCGGCACCGGTGACCACGACCGGGCCCAGCTGGTTGGGTCCGGAGAGCTGGCTGACCACCACCAGGGCGGCGGAGGCGGCGAAGGCGAGCAGCCCCAGGACCACCCGCACCCACCCGGTGCCCTTCTCCAGCCCGGCGGCGGTGGCGCTGGTGCGCAGCGCCGCCAGCGGGGACACCCGGGTCGCCCGGGTGGCGGGGACCAGCGCGGAGAACACGGTCACGACGGTGCCCAGCACCAGCCCGGTGACCACGGCCAGCGGCGTGACGGCCAGGTCGGAGGCGTCCATGCCCAGCAGCGGACCGCCGAAGGTCGCCCCCGCCATGCCGATGCCGATGCCCGCCAGCACACCCAGGACGGACGCGACCAGGCCCACGACCAGGGACTCGGCCAGCATCGACCGGAACACCTGGGAGCGCTTGGCGCCCACGCACCGCAGCAGGGCCAGCTCGCGCTGGCGCTGGGCGATGAGGATGGCGAAGGTGTTGTAGATGACGATCCCGGCCACGAACATCGCGATGAACGCGAACAGCAGCAGCACGGTGCGCAGCATCGCCGTGTCGGCGCCCGAGTTCTCGGCCATGGTCAGGCCGAACTCCTCGCCGGTCCGCACCTCGAACTCGTCGCCGACCACGCCGGCGACGGCGTCGGCGACCTGCTCGTCGGTGTGCCCCGGGGCGGCGACCGCGTCGATCTCGGCGTACCCCTGGACCCCGGTCATCTCGCGCAGGGTGTCGGGGTCGAACACGATCGCCCCGCCCTGGCTGTAGAGCGGCTCGGCGCCGAAGTCCACCAGGCCGGTGAGCGTGAACTCCCGCTCGGCCTGGTCGCGGTCGAGCACGGTGACGGTGTCGCCGACCTCGAACCCGATCTGCTCGGCGGTGGAGGTGGCCAGCGCGATCTCGCGGCCGTTCGCGGGCAGGGCGCCCTCGTCGGCGGTGAACCGGTTGTGCTCCCCGAAGGACAGGGCCTTGGGCGGGAAGAAGCCGAAGGCGCGCCCGTCGCCGTCCAGCAGGACGGCCTCGCTCCGGGCCATCCCGTCGGCGTCGGCCACCTGCGGCAGCGTCCGGATCTCCGCCAGGTGCTCCTCGGTCAGCGGGACGGTCTCCCAGGGTCGATCGGGGTCGCCGGTCTCCCGGTCGGTCTCGACGACGATGGCGTCGACCGAGGTGGCGGCGCCCATGACGGTCTTCTCGTAGCCGGCCTCCAGGGTGTCGGCGAAGACCATGGTGCCGGTGGTGAACATGACGCCGAGCATGATCGCCAGCACGGTCGTGACGTACCGGGACTTGTGCAGGCGCAGCCCGGCCAGTGTGGTGCGCAACATCGGATCAGGCCTCTTCCAGCTTGAGCAGCCGCTGCGAGACCAGCTCGGCGGTGGGCGCGGCCACCTCGTCCACCAGGCGGCCGTCGCGCAGGAACACCACCCGGTCGGCGTAGGAGGCGGCGACCGGGTCGTGGGTGACCATGACGATGGTCTGGTGCAGCTCCTTGGCGGAGGTGCGCAGGAACGCCAGCACCTCGGCGCCCGAGCGCGAGTCCAGGTTGCCGGTGGGTTCGTCGGCGTAGACCACCTCGGGGGCGTTGAGCAGGGCGCGGGCCACGGCCACGCGCTGCTGCTGGCCGCCGGAGAGCTTGGCGGGCAGGTGGTGCAGCCGCTCGCGCAGCCCGACCACCTCGATGATGTGGTCGAAGCGCTCCTTGTCCACCTTGCGCTTGGCGATCTGGGAGGGCAGCAGGATGTTCTGCTCGGCGGTGAGCATCGGCAGCAGGTTGAACGACTGGAAGATGAACCCGATGCGGTCGCGCCGCAGCAGGGTCAGCTCGGCGTCGCGCAGCCCGGTGATCCGGGTCCGGCCCAGGTGCACGGTGCCGGAGGTGGCCACGTCCAGCCCGGCCAGGCAGTGCATGAGGGTCGACTTGCCCGAACCGGAGGGGCCCATGATCGCGGTGAAGGCACCGCGGTGGAACTCCACGTCCACCCCGTCCAGGGCGTGGACGCGGGTCTCCCCGGTGTCGTAGACCTTGGTCAGGCCCCGGGCCACCACCACCGGGGGCGGGGCCACGGGGGAGGCGAGGGGGTCCACTGCGGGTGCGTTCACGGGAACGGCTCCAGACGATGTGCGGTGACGGTGGGACCGGGGCGGACCGGGCGGGGCGGGTGCCCCGTCCGGTGGCGCCGCCGGTGATCTCCAAGCTAGGTCCGGAAAAAGCCCGCCACCTCGGCCTTAAGGACGGTTTCCGCCCTCGTCCAAAGGGACGATGTGCGGGGGCGCGCCGACTCCTTCGTCCGGTCCGACCCCCGACTTTCGTCGATGCCGGACCGGTCGCGGAAGGCGGCGTTCGCCCCCGTTCGTACGCCCTGACCTGCGCGGACGTCGAAAGGCGGCGGTCCGGCCCCGGGTCGGCGCCGCGCCCGCGCGCCCGCCGGGCCGCCGCGCCCCGCGCCGTAGACTCCGCAGCATGTGGACGTGGCTGAAGGAGTCGGGGAGGGCGCTGGGCTCCCTGGAGCGGCGCCGGGGCGGGTGGTGGTGGGAGCGCAGGCTCGTCTTCGCCGACTGGTTCTACGCCCTGGCGCCGCTGCCGGTCAGCGCCGGGCTCCAGCTCTCCTCCAGCGCCTCCACGAGCGTCGGGCTGCTGGGCGGGATACCCGCCGCGGCCCTGAACGCCATGGCGGTGTTCAACGCCTTCGCGGCCGTCCTCGCCGGGTTCGTGGTCTACGCCGCCCCCGCGCTGTGGGCCGCCGCCGTGGTCCTGCTGCGCCGCACCGACCCCCGGTGGCTGCTGGTCACCGCGCTCGCCCTGCTGCTGCTGTTCGGCAACTTCGTCCCGGCGGCCATCGCCCTGTACTCCTACGCCGTCTACCACTCCGACCGGCGGGTCCTGGCGGCCTGGCTGGTGGCGCAGAGCCTGGGGATGGTCGCCGCCTACCAGGCCTCCTTCCTGGGCCACTTCTTCCTCATCATCGGGTTCCTCGTCATGCCCACGGTCATGGGCCTGTGGGTCGGGACCCGGCGCCAGCTCATCGACCGCCTCCACGAACGCGCCGAGCGCCTGGAGCGCGAACAGCACCTGCTCGCCGACCAGGCCATCACCGCCGAGCGCACCCGCATCGCCCGCGAGATGCACGACGTGGTCGCCCACCGGGTCAGCCTCATGGTCCTGCACGCGGGCGGTCTGGAGGTCTCCTCCGAGGACCCGCGCACCATCGAGACCGCCGGGGTCATCCGCACCACCGGCCGCGAGGCCCTGTCAGAGCTGCGCGGCATCCTCGGCGTCCTGCGCGAGGAGGGCGCGGCCGCGCCCACCGCGCCCCAGCCCGTCCTGTCCGACCTGGACCGCCTGCTCCGGGAGTGGCGCGCCGCCGGGATGGAGATCGAGCGCACCGAGACGGGGGAGGACCGGCCCGTCCCCGGGCCGGTGCAGCGCACCGTCTACCGCATCGTCCAGGAGGGGCTCACCAACGCCGCCAAACACGCCCAGGGCGCCCGCGTCGCGGTGCTGCTGCACCGGGCCCCCGACCGCCTGGAGGTGGAGGTCGCCAACGGCCCGGCCCCGGCCGCCACCGGGGCGCCCGCGCCCCGCAGCGGGTTCGGCCTCACCGGCCTGCGCGAACGCGTCGTGCTGGCGGGCGGGGACCTCACCGCCGGTGTGTGCCCGGACGGCGGGTGGCGGTTGCGCGCTATCGTGCCGACCGACACACCCGCAGGCGCCGAGGAGGCCGCTCCGTGATCCGCACCGTCCTGATCGACGACGAACAACTGGTCCGGTCCGGACTGCGGATGATCCTGGACTCCGCCCCCGACATCGAGGTGGTCGGCGAGGGCGGCGACGGAGCCGAGGCGATCCGCCTGGCCGAGGAGCTGGACCCCGACGTGGTCCTGCTCGACATCCGCATGCCCGGCGTGGACGGCCTGACCGCCGCCGCCCGGCTGGCCGCCCTGCCCGACCCGCCGCACGTGGTGCTGCTGACCACCTTCGACCTGGACGAGTACGTGCACGGCGCGCTGCGCGCCGGGGCCGTCGGCTTCCTGCTCAAGGACACCCCGCCGCGCGACCTCATCGCCGCGGTGCGCACCGTGCACGAGGGCAACGCCATGCTCTCGCCCAGCGTCACCAAGCGCATGCTGGAGCGGTTCGCCGCCCCCGCCCCGGCCGACTCCGCCGAGGGCCGGGCCGGCGCCGAACGGCGCCTGGAGGTGCTGAGCGAACGCGAGCGCGCCGTCCTGGTCGCCGTCGCCCAGGGCATGTCCAACGCCGAGGCGGGCCGCGCCCTGGGCATGCGCGAGGCCACCGTCAAGGCGCACGTCAGCCGCATCCTGGCCAAGCTCGGCATGTCCAACCGGGTCCAGGCCGCCATCCTCGCCCACGACGCCGGGTGGGCCTGAGCCGCAGCCCGGCCCGGTGGACCCGACCCGGCGCCCGGCCGGGTGACCCCGCTCACGCGGACGGGCCGGGCATGTCGGAACCCCACAGGAAGCCGGGGAGGAGTCCTGTACCCGTCCGCATTGCGACCACCCCCCGTGACCTCGGTACGCTGCATTGCGATCCCCGACCCCGTCATGTGTCGTGGTCGCCCCATGGCGGCCGCGGGTAGAACAAGGAGCCTCTATGTCCCGCTCGGTACTGGTCACCGGTGGCAACCGCGGTATCGGCCTGGCCATCGCCCGTGAACTGGCCGCCGGCGGCGACAACGTGGCCGTGACCTACCGGTCCGGCGAGCCCCCGGAGGGGTTCCTGGGCGTGCGCTGCGACATCACCGACTCCGCCCAGGTCGACGCCGCGTTCAAGGAGGTCGAGGAGGCGCAGGGACCCGTCGAGGTCCTCGTCGCCAACGCCGGGATCACCAAGGACCAGCTGCTCGCCCTCATGAGCGAGGACGACTTCTCGTCGGTCCTGGACACCAACCTCACCGGCTCCTTCCGCGTCGCCAAGCGCGCCGTGCGCGGCATGATGCGCAAGCGGTCGGGCCGCATCGTCCTCATCTCCTCGGTGGTGGGCCTGCTCGGCTCCGGCGGCCAGGCCAACTACGCCGCCTCCAAGGCCGGGCTCGTCGGCTTCGGCCGCTCCCTCGCCCGCGAGCTGGGCTCGCGCAACATCACGGTCAACGTCGTGGCCCCCGGGTTCATCGAGACCGACATGACCGGCGCGCTCCCCGAGGACCGCCAGGCCGAGATCAAGAAGAACATCCCCCTGGGCCGCTACGGCAGCACGGAGGACATCGCACGCACGGTGTCCTTCCTCGCCGGGCCCGGCGGCGCCTACATCAGCGGCGCGGTCATCCCCGTCGACGGCGGCATGGGCATGGGTCACTGAGCCGACGTACCCGACCCGGCCCACCGCACAGCAGACCAGAAACAGGACGGACAACCCGACACATGGGACTTCTCGAAGGTAAGCGCATCCTCGTCACCGGGGTGCTCACCGACTCCTCCATCGCCTTCCACGTCGCCCGCCTGGCCCAGGAGCAGGGCGCCACGGTCGTCCTGACCGGCTACGGCCGCCTCAGCCTGGTGGAGCGCATCGCCAAGCGCCTGCCCGAGCCGCCCCCGGTCCTGGAGCTGGACGTCACCGACGACGAGCAGCTGGGCACCCTGGCGGCGCGCGTCTCCGAGCACGTCGACGGCCTGGACGGCATCGTCCACTCCATCGGGTTCACCCCGCAGGACGCCCTGGGCGGCAACTTCCTCAACACGCAGTGGTCGGACGTGGCCACCGCCATGCACACCTCGACGTTCTCGCTGAAGTCCCTGACCACCTCGCTGACCCCGCTGATGAAGAACGGCGGCTCGGTGGTGGCGCTGGACTTCGACAACAGCGTCTCCTACCCGATCTACGACTGGATGGGCGTGGCCAAGTCCGCGCTCACCTCCACCGCCCGCTACCTGGCCCGCTACGTCGGCGACCGGAACATCCGGGTGAACCTGGTCTCCGCGGGCCCGCTGAGCACCATGGCCGCGCGCAGCATCCCCGGGTTCGAGGAGCTGGCCAAGCACTGGCCCGAGCGCGCCCCGCTGGGCTGGGACGTCAGCGACCCCGAGCCCGCGGCCAAGGCCGTCGTGGCCCTGCTGTCGGACTGGTTCCCGGCCACCACCGGCGAGATCGTCCACGTGGACGGCGGGTTCCACTCCACCGGCGCCTGAGCGCCCTGCTAGGTTGACGCGGTCGGCCCCCGCCCGGGGGCCGGCCGCACGCCGTTGCAGCGGGAGGGGACGCGGGCATGGATCTGGGACTGTCGGGCGCCAGGGTGCTGGTGACGGGGGCCAGCCGGGGGATCGGCCGGGCCATCGCCGAGGTGTTCGCGGACGAGGGCGCCGACCTGGCGCTGTGCGCCCGCGACGGGGTGGCGCTGGCCGAGGCCGCCGGTGAGCTGAGCGCCAAGGGCGTCAAGGTGTACGCCGTCCCCCTGGACGTGCGCGACCACGACGCGCTGCCCGGCTTCGTGGCCGGCGCCGCCGCCGACCTGGGCGGGCTGGACGTCCTGGTCTCCAACGTCTCCGGCGGCAGCGCGCCCACCCCCGACCAGTGGGAGCGGGCCTTCGACACCGACCTGCTGCCGTTCCTGCGCCTGACCGAGGCGGCCGAACCGCACCTGAAGACCTCCGCCCGGGGCGGGTCGGCGGTGCTGATCTCCACCACCTCGGCGCTGCACGTCACCTCCCCGGCCGGGGCCCGCTCCTACGGCGCGGTCAAGGCGGCCCTGAACCACCACGCCTCCTCCCTGGCCCGCGCCTGGGCGCCGCAGGGGGCGCGGGTCAACACCGTCTCGCCGGGGCCGATCGAGTTCCCCGGCGGCGGCTGGGCCCGCCGCCGGGAGAACGACCCGGACTTCTACGAGGGCATCCGCTCGCGCATCCCCACCGGGCGGCTGGGCCGCCCGGAGGAGGTCGCCCGCGCGGTCGCCTTCCTGGCGTCCCCGGCGGCGACGTTCATCACCGGCCAGAACCTCGTCGTGGACGGCGGCTTCCTCGACCGCGTCTGATCGCGTCCCGCACCGGGGGTGCCAGCCCGCGCACGGCCAGGACCGCGCCCAGCAGCCCGGCGGCCGCCGCCGCCAGGGCGAGGTCGGGGGCCCACAGCAGGGACGCCCGCGGGCCCATGAACGACAGCAGGCCCGCGGCCGCGACGGCGGCGAGCGCCCCGACCGCCCCGAGCGCGATACGCCTGCGGCCCCGGCCGGGCCGGACGGCCGCGGCCCCCAGGGCCAGGGCGGCCCCGGTGGTCCCCCAGGCGGCGGCCGGGGCGGTCCGGCCCGCGGCGGGATCCGCCACCGGGGCACCCGCTAGCAGGCGGGCCAGGTCGAAGGCCAGGCCCTGGACCTCTCCGTCGGCGAGCACCGCGTAGGCGTTCTGGAGCAGCACCACCGCCCGGCCGCGTTCGGGCAGCACCACCACCATCGCGGCGTACCCGGGGGTGGCGCCGCCGTGGAACACCACGGGCTCCTCTGTGCCGGACAGCACGGTCTCCCGCCAGCTCAGCCCGTACCTCTGCGCCGAGCCGGGCACTGGCACGGCGCCTTCGCGCATGCCGGCCAGGGTGGCGGCGTCCAGTAGCGGCGGCTCGGGGTCCAGCTGGAGGCGGGCGAAGGCGGCCAGGTCGTCCAGGGTCCCGCCGAGGTAGCCGTAGGAGACGCCCTCGTCGTCCACCTCCCCGGCGCCGGCGGTCGGGATGCCCCACAGGAACCGGTGCCCGGGGGCGAGCCCGGCGGCCCCGGCCTCCTCCGCATCGGTGAACGCGCCGTCCATCCCGGCGGGCTCCAGCACCGCCTCCCGCAGGTGGCCGTGCAGGTCGCCGGTGACCTCCTCGACGACCGCCCCGAGCAGCAGGTGGTTGGCGCTGGAGTACTCGTGCCCGCCGGGCGCCGCGGCCGGGACCCCGGCCAGGTGCTCCACCCGCGCGTCGAGGTCCGGCGCGTCCGGCCCGTAGCGGTCGGTCACCGCGAACGCGGCGCGCTCGGGGATACCGGAGGTGTGCGTCATCAGGTCGCGCACGGTGATGTCGCGCCCGGCGAACGCGGGCAGGTGGTCGCCCACCGGAGCGTCGAGGTCGAGCCGCCCCTCCCGCGCCAGGACGACGGCGGCGGTGGCGGTGACCGGCTTGGCCACCGACCCCCACAGGAACGCGGTGCCGGCGTCCACCGGCTCCCCGGCGCCGTCGACGCCGGTGCGGAGGGCGTGCTCCACGCCCGCGGGGCCGACCACGGCGTAGGCCAGGCCGGGGATGTCGAGCGCGGCCGCGTGCGCCGCTGCCAGGGCGTCCATGGCCTGGGTATCCATGGCCCGGGCGTCCATGGCGTCCAAGGCTTCGGCGGGCGGGGCGGGGGACAGGGCGAGCAGCAGGGCGAGGGGTAGGCGCATCGGCGTCCTTTCGATAACCGTATGCGTATATGGTTATAGCCGTATGCTGATACGGTCAACCCCGTGCCCCGAACCGCAGACCACGACCTGCGCCGCGCCCAGATCGCCGACGCCGTGTACGACCTCATCGCCGCCGACGGCCTGGCCGCCGTCACCGTCGCCCGCACCGCCGACCGCGCGGGCATCTCCGTCGGCCTGGTCCAGCACTACTTCCCGGCCAAGGACGACATGCTCCTGCACGCCTTCGAGCGGGTCGGCGCCGCCGTCGCCGCCCGGGTCGCCGACCTCGTCGCCGAGGGCACCCGGCACGAGCGCTCCATCGCCGAGGTCCTGGCCGCCGCCCTGGCCGAGCACCTGCCCCTGGACGCGCGCCGCCGCGCCGAGTTCCGCGTCACCCGCACCTTCGCCGGGCGCGCCCTGGACAACCCCCGACTGGCCGGGGTGGACGCCCGCACCGCCGCCGCCCTGCGCGCCGAGATCGCCCGCGGGGTCGCCAACGGCTTCGAGTGCGGCGAGGTCGACCCCGCCACCGACCCCGCCCTGGCCGCCGCCCGCCTGGCCGCCGCCGCCGAGGGCCTGGCCACCGCCGTGTACCGCGACCCCGGCGAGCAGGAGCGCGCCCTGGCGGTCCTGCGCGCCGAGGTCGGATCGGTGTTCACCGGCGAGTGCCGCCAGTACCGCCGCTGACGGGCGTCAGCGGTCGGTGCCGGCCGGGACGTCGGGCTCGCCGCGGCCCCCGCTGACCTCCGCGGCCGGGACCGCTTCGGCCAGCCGCCGCACGTCCTCCGCCGACAGCACCAGGTCCGCGGCCGCCGCGTTCTCGTCCAGCCGGGAGGCCCGCCGGGTCCCCGGAATGGGCACCACCCCGTGCGCGGCCACCCAGGCCAGCGCCACCTGGGCGAGCGTGGCCCCCTTCTCCCGGGCGATCTCCTCCACCCGCTCCACCAGCCGCCGGTTGGCGGCGAACGCCTCCGGCTGGAACCGGGGCAGCCCGCGCCGGGCGTCGTCCGGGGCCAGGTCGTCCAGGCTGCGCACCCCGTCGGTCAGCGTGCCCCGCCCCAGCGGGGAGAACGCCACGAACCCGATCCCCAGCTCGTCCATCACCGCCTTCTCCCCGTTGTGCAGCACGTCCGGGGCGAACAGCGAGAACTCCGACTGCACCGCGGCCAGCGGGTGCACCGCGTGCGCCCGCCGGATGGTGTCGGCCGCCGCCTCCGACAGCCCGATGTGCAGCACCTTGCCCTCGCGCACCAGCTCCGCCATGGCCCCGACCGACTCCTCGATCGGCACCTTCGGATCGACCCGGTGCAGGTAGTACAGGTCGATCACGTCGGTGCCCAGGTGGCGCAGCGACCGCTCGCAGGCGCGCCGGATGTAGGCGGGCGTGCCGTTGCGGCCGTGCACGGTGCCGTCGTCGTCGGTCTCCGCGGAGGCCTTGGTGGCCAGCACGACCTCCGAACGCCGGCCCCCCAGGGCGCGGGCGATCAGTTTCTCGTTCTCGAACGGCCCGTAGGCCTCGGCCGTGTCGATGAACGTGACTCCGACGTCGACCGCGTGCCGCAGCGTCGCGACGGACTCCCTCTCGTCGCCCGGCCCGTAGAACGCGCTCATCCCCATGGCGCCCAGGCCGATGGCCGACACCTTCAGCCCGTCACCCAGCTCCGTCGTCCTCATGGTCCCCCCTGTGCGCCACGACCTCGCGGTACGCGGCGATCTTGCGTTCGATGGCGAGGAGGTGGCGCCTGGTGCGCTCCATCTCCTCGATGACGTGGTCCCGGTGCCGTTCCAGCAGCTCCAGCCGCTCGGCCTCGGTGCCCGCCCGGCGGCTCAGCTCCGCCATGACGCGGATCCGCGCGATCGGCATCCCGGTCTGGCGCAGCATCAGCAGCCCCGCGATCCAGGCCAGGTCGGAGCGGTGGTACCGCCGCCGGTGCCCGGAGTCGCGCGGGGCCGGATCCAGGAGCAGGCCCTCGTCCTCGTAGTAGCGCAGTGTCCGGACGCCGATCTCGAGGATCTCGGCGGCGCGCCCGATGGGCACCCCCTCGGGCGGGATCTCCGCGTCGACGTCCGGGAGCAGGATCTCCGTCATGCCCCCATCGTGCGACCTCCAGTGCGCCGGAGGTCAAACGCCGCGCGGCGAGACCCCTCTCACCCGATTCCAACCCTGGGCCGGACCCCCGCCGCCACCGGGGGAGACGCCGCCGTTCTCAGCGAACTCCCAGGAATCTCCCGGGAAGGTCCCCGGCTCGTCGTGTTCCGTTCTTCGAGTCGTCACCGAACCCACCGAGAGGAGACACCGACCGTGCCGACGGACACGACCTCAGCGGGCGACCGCCTCCGGGCCCCGAGCGGGCTGCACGCCTTCAACCGCTACGAGCTCAAGTACCTGGTGCCGCGCTCCCGGCTGGCCGACGTGCGCGCCGAACTGGGCGCCCGCATGCGGCGCGACCCCTACGCCGGGGACGACGGCTACGCCGTCTGGAGCCTGTACTACGACACCGACCGCCTGCGCTTCTACTGGGAGAAGATCGAGGGCCTGCGCTTTCGCCGCAAACTCCGCATCCGCCGCTACGGCGATCTGGGGGAGGCGCCCGAGGACACCCCGGTGTCCGTCGAGATCAAGCAGCGCGTCAACCGGGTCACCCAGAAGCGCCGCGTCCTGCTGTCCTACCACCTGGCCCGCGGCCTGTGCGACCGGCGCGTCCGCGTCGCCCACCCCGACGCCGACCCCGCGTTCATCGACGAGGTCCTGGACCTGGTCCACCGGCTGGACCTGCGCCCCGTCGCCATGACCGGCTACCGCCGCGAACCCTACGTGGGCGTCGACGCCGACCTGGGCCTGCGCGTCACCCTCGACCACCGGGTGCGCGGCCGCGACCGCGACTTCGACCTGCGCGCCCCGGCCGAGAACCGCTACATCATCCGCCCCGACCTGGCGGTGCTGGAGGTCAAGGTCAACGAGCGCGCCCCGTCCTGGGTGACCGACATGGCCGCCCGCCTGGACCTCCAGGTCCAGCGCATCTCCAAGTACTGCCAGAGCGTCGAGGCCTGCGGCCGGGCCCCGCGCTCCGTGTTCCACCTGCCCGACGGCGACGCCGCCGCCGAGGCGCGCCCGCTGACCACCGACCACCGCACCGCCCCGGAGCCCGCACGATGAACCTCGATCTCTCCCTGACCGACCTGTCCGGAACGTTCAGCGTCATGGACGTGGTCCTGGCCCTGGGCCTGGCCTTCGCCATGAGCCTGGTGGTGGCCTGGACCTACCGGGCCACCCACCGCAACATCTCCTACAGCCAGAGCTACGTCCACACCCTCATCATCCTGGGCATGCTCATCGCCCTGATCATGCTGGTGGTGGGCTCCAACATCGCGCGGGCCTTCGCCCTGGTGGGCGCCCTGTCGGTGGTGCGCTTCCGCAACGCGATCAAGGAGACCCGCGACGTCGGGTTCATCTTCCTGGTCATGGGCATCGGCATGGCCTGCGGCACCCGGTTCTACCTGCTGGCCGTGCTGGCGACGGTGCTGATCTGCGCCATCGTGCTGCTCATGCACCGGTTCGACTGGTTCTCGCTGAACGTCCAGCGCCAGGTCGTCAAGGTGCAGGTGCCCGCCGACGGCGGCGACCACGCCCCGTTCGTGGAGGACGTCCTCATCCGCTTCACCGACGAGTACGAGCTGATCGGCACCGAGAGCGTGCGCGGCGGCTCCCTGCTGGAGTTCGTCTACACGGCCCGCCTCAAGAAGGGCGCCAAGCCGGGTGATCTGGTCGCGGCCCTGCGCTCGGTCACCGCCGGCCAGAAGGCCACCGTCCTGACCGGCTACGACCAGACGGACCTGTGATCGCCATGGACACGGAGGACACCGCCGCACAGGGCACCGCAGCACAGGACACCGCCGCGCCGAGACCGGGACTCCGACACCGCGTCCCCGCCCGGCTGCGCCACCACGGGTGGAAGGTCGCCGTCCTGGCGGCCGGGCTGGTCGCCGTGCTGCTGCTCCTGGCACCGACCCGGATCATGCCGTACGTGACCTCGGCGCTGGTCCCCGACGACGAGATCACCGAGGACATCGAGGGCACCACCGACCTGTTCGCCGACGGCTCGCACACCATCGAGGTGACCTTCGACGAGCAGGAGTACGCCGAGCTGGTGGACGCCTTCCAGGAGGAGGGCGAGAAGGAGTACATCCGGGCGGACATCGTCATCGACGGTACGGGGATCGAGGACGTGGGCCTGCGCCTCAAGGGCAACTCCACCCTGATGAGCCTGCGCGGCGGCGGCCGCGAGGACGAGGCCGAGGAGGAAACGGGTGGGGGCGGCGGTCCGAGCGGGGTGACCCTGTCGGAGGACGCGCCCGAGGACCTGCCCTGGCTGATCTCCTTCGACGAGTACGCCGAGGGCCGCGCCTACCAGGGCCGCACCGAGCTCGCCCTGCGCCCCGCCGCCTCCGGCTCCGACACCGCGCTCAACGAGGCGCTGGCCCTGGAGCTGACCGAGGCCGCCGGGCAGGACACCCAGGACCACACGCTGACCTCGTTCACGGTCAACGGGGAGACCTCGGTGCGGCTGCTGCTGGAGTCGCCCGACGCGGCCTGGGCCACCGAGCTCGGTGACGGGGTGCTCTACAAGGGCCGGGCCGGGGGCTCCTTCGAGTACCTGGGGGAGGACCCCACCGAGTACGGGGAGGCGTTCAAGCAGATCAACGCCGAGGGCGCCTACGACCTGACGCCGGTCATGGGGCTGCTGCGGTTCGTGGAGGAGTCCGACGACACCGAGTTCGCCGAGGAACTCGACGAGCACCTGGACGTGGAGTCCTTCGCCCGCTACCTGGCCCTCCAGGACCTGATGTCCAACACCGACGCCATGGACGGCCCCGGCAACAACTACTACCTCTGGTACGACATCTCCGAGGACCGGTTCACGGTCCTGTCCTGGGACCTCAACCTGGCCTTCGGCGGGATGGGCGGGGGCATGGGCGGCCCGATGGGAGGGGCGGCGGAGGAGGAACAGGCCTCCGAGGGCGCGGAGGCCCCCGAAGGGACGCAGCCCCCGGAGGGCATGGAGATGCCCGAGGGCATGGAACCGCCCGAGGGCGGCTTCCCCGGCGGCGGCGGGGAACGCGGGGAAGGCGGCGGCATGTCCACGGGCGGCAGCGGGGCGCTCAAGGAGCGCTTCCTCGCGAACGCCGACTTCGAGGCCCTCTACGAGTCCGCCCACGCCGACCTCTACACCGAGCTGGTGGCGAGCGGCACCGCCGCCGACCTGCTGGCCGAGGTCACCGCGCAGGCCGAGGCGGCCGGGGACACCGGCGCCGCCGAGGTCTCCGAGAGCCTGGCCGAGAGCCTGGCGGAGATCACCGAGGAGCCCTCCGCCGACACCGGCTTCCCGGCCCCGGGCGGCCAGGCCCCGGGCGATCAGGCACAGGGAGATCAGGCACAGGGCGGCGCCGCTCCCGACGGAGCCGCGCCCGCCGCCCCCGGCCCCGAGGAGTCCTG
>NZ_JBJJBV010000156.1:0-20329 GCF_045446735.1 Nocardiopsis protaetiae | reverse complement strand
GGTGGCGTTGGCGTGGGTAGTGTGGGGCATCGAGGGCCTTCCGGTCCGGTGGTAGATGTCGCAATCCACACCGATACCGGAGGCCCTCTTCGTGTGTGTCAGGCGGGGTGGGTGTTACCAACCTCCGTGGTCAGTACACCTAGGCGTGCGCCGTCCGGGTCTTCAGGTCGGCGTCGGTGACGGGGCGGACCACCGTGCACGGAACACCCACCGCGACCACCATGGCGGGGACGTCCCGGCTGACCACGCTGCCCGCGCCGATCACCGACCCGTGACCGATGCGGACCCCGGGCAGGACCACGGCGTTGGCGCCGATCCAGACGCGGTCCTCGATCACGATCGGCTCCGAGAAGCGGGCGAAGTCCACCCGCCGCTCGGGGTGCACGGGGTGGCCGGTGGTCGCGAGCGTGACGTTCGGCGCGATCATGACGCCGTCGCCGATGCGGATCTCCACGTCGTCGACGAACGAGATGTTCGCGTTGCCGAAGAAGTCGTCACCGATGTGGACGTTGCTCCCGAACGCCGCGTGGAAGGGCGGGTTCAGTACGGTGCGCTCGCCGACCGACCCGAAGATCCCGCGCAGCAGCGCCCGCCGCCGGGCGTCCTCCCCGGGCGGCGTCCGGTTGTACTCGAAGACGAGGTCGGTCCGCCGGCGGGGTGCCAGGAAGGCGGCCTCGGACTCGGAGTAGACCAGGCCGCCGCGGATCCTCTCCAGGGCCTCCCGCTCGTCGTGGTCCGCCACGCCGCCCCTTCCGACCGGGTCCATGAACTTAACGAGCGTATACCTAAGGCTTTCCCACGGACAGGCCCTCTGGGTGACCGCCCTGCGGCGGGTCGACCAGGACCACCAGGCTGCTCGGGCGGCCGTTGCCGCCCGTTCCCGCCGGTGCGGCGGGGCGGTCGGCGGGGGCCAGGGCGACGTTCTCCGGGTAGAGGCGGCCGAGCAGGGCCAGGACGGCGAGGTCCTCCAGGCCGGTGGCGTCCAGGGTGGTGTCGCCCGCCTGCGTCCACACCAGGCCGGGCGCGCGCAGCGCCGCCCAGACGTCCGCGGTGCGGGACGCCCCGGAGGACGCGGCACCGGTGCCGTCCGGCCGGTGGGCGAAGCGGTGGCCGCGCAGGGCCTGGCCGAGGTCGACGCGCGCGGTGGCGCCGTCGGCGGTGACCTCGATCGCGGCCGTACGGACCCCGTCGGCGACCGGTCCGGGAACGACACGGGCGGTGAGCGGCCCCGGAGCGGCGGCGGGCGGCAGGTCCTCGACGAGGGTGCGGGGCGCGGCGTAGTAGTCCCGTGTCCGCACGACGTAGGTGACGGTCCGGCCCGCTTCCGGGGCGGGGCGCCAGGTCAGCAGGTAGCGGGGGGCGGTGGTGAGCGGCCGGTCCAGGACGGCGGGCAGGACGGCGCCGCCGTTCGCCTCGAAGCCGTAGCCCTCGGGTCCGGAGTCGCCGGTGAGCACCCGGCGGGCGAAGTCCGTGATGCCCGCGTGCCGCATCCGGCGGACCATGAGCTCGGTGAGGAAGGCGTCGCGGGCCGGCTCGGTGTGCCGCAGCCCGGTCGGGGTGACCGGGAGCGGGACGTCCCGCCAGTCGGCGAAGGGCAGCAGGGCGTCGCGCAGCAGCACGATCTGGTGCAGCCACTCGTTGTAGAGCTGCATCGTGACGGGCCCGCCGCGGCGGCCCATGAGCAGGTCGGTCGCCTCGTGGGTGAGCAGGTGGCCGTAGCAGTGGCTGCGGACGACCAGCGGCCCCGCGGGCAGCGGGATCCGGTCGGCGAGCAGCCGGTCCAGGGCCTCGTCGGCCCAGGCGGCGAGCTCGCGGCCGATCCGCTCGGCCTGCTCCCCCAGTTCGCGGGCGGCCGGGGCGCTGTCGGGGCCCACGGCCAGCGGCAGCGAGGTCTCCCGGGTGCCGAGGGCGAGGGTCGCGCGGATCTGGGCCTGGAGCACCTCGCGGTCGGCGCCGGTGATGTCGTTGTCGTCGATGACGCCCTGGAGGAGCGGTTCGGCGGCGGTGAAGAACTCGCGGGCCGTCAGGGCGGTGCCGGTCTCGGGGAAGGTGTTCCAGCGGGCGCCGCCGAGGGCGGACGGGCTCGGGGTGGATGCGGTGGGCATGGGTTCTCCGCCTTTTCTGGATCGCACGTTACATTTTTCGGGCACGGAAAACTCAGTCGAGGGCGCCCAGGGCGACCTCCACGAGGGGTTCGAGGGCACGGGGGTCCGGGGTGACCTTCGCGGAGACCAGCAGCCCGCCGAGGAAGGTGCTGAAGTAGGCCGCGAGGGTGTCGGGGTCGTGCCGCGGCGCGATCTCGCCCCGCTCCGCGGCGGCCCGCAGCACCTCGGCGAGCGCCTCCCGGCCGGCGTCCTGCACGTCCCGCACCATGCGCCGGACCCCGGCGTCCTGCGGCAGCCGCTCGCAGGCGGCGTTGACCATCAGGCAGCCCCGCCCGCCGCGTTCGGCGGCGATGCGGATCCGCTCCGTCAGCATCGCGCGAACGGCCGAGCGGACGTCCGCCCCCTCCTCCAGGTCGCGCAGGGCACCCGCGGCCAGGGTGGTGCGGTAGTGCTCCAGCGCCGCCCGGTACAGGCCGTCCTTGTCGCCGAACGCCGCGTACAGCGACCCCTGCCCGATCCCCAGGTGCCGGGTCAGGTCGCGCACCGAGGTCGCCTCGTAGCCCCGCTCCCAGAACAGGTCCATCGCGCGGCCGACCGCCGCCTCGGTGTCGAACTCCCGGGTCCTCGCCATGGCCTCACCGTAACGTAACTGGATCGCTCGTTCAAGAAAGCGTCGGCCACAGCCCGCGCCGCGCCTCCGCTACGGTCCGTGACCGCGTCGCGATACTCGACCCATGCTCAGCGGAATCCTCGAACGCGTCCTGCCCGCCTCCCGGCTGCGGTCCCCGGACGACCTGGTGCAGGACCTCGACCTGTCGACGGGGGACAGCCGCGCCAAGAGGTCGGCGTTCTGGACGATGCTGACCCTGTCGGCGCTCATCGCCGCGGGCGGGGTGCTGACCGACTCCACGGCCACGGTGATCGGCGCGATGATCATCGCCCCGCTGTCCACCCCGATCATGGGGATCGCCCTGGGCATCGTGCGCCAGCGCCGCACCGGCTCGGTCCGCACCGTCGTCCTGGGCTGCCTGCTGGTGATCGGCATCGGCGTGGTGTTCTCCGCCGTCGTCCCCGGCGGCTACGACCTGATGCGCAACGGCCAGGTCGCCGGGCGGACCTCCCCCGGCCTGCTGGACCTGGTCGCCGCCCTGGCGACCGGCGCGGCCGGGGCGGTGGGCCTGTGCCGCCGGTCGGCGACCTCCTGGCCGACCTGCGCGGCCGGGTCCCCGACCGGCTCGTGATCGTGGTGGAGACCACGCGCGGCGAACTCGTCGAGGCCGGTCCGGTCGGCGGGTGACCGCAGCCCCCGCGACGCGGCGGCCGGGAGCGCGGCGCGTTCCCGGCCGTCGGCCGTCCCGGTCCTGTGGGGTCAGGGCGTGACGATCGCGAAGTCGGGCTCGGCCTCGTCCAGGACCGCCGTCAGCCGCCGGATCACCCCGGTGTCCCCCTCGTGCTCCACCCCGTCCAGGTCCCCCGTGGTCAAAAGCCCCAGCAGCTGCTTCTTGGACAGGGTCAGGGTCAGGTCGGCGCCGCCGCCCTTGGGGTCGGAGTAGTGGATGAGCGCCCCGTTGGAGAGCAGCGCCCGGTGGTGCTCGCCGCTGTCGGTCATGTGCAGGTCCAGGGTCAGCGCCTCCTTCCAGGCGCGCGGACCGTCGACGCGGATGGCCACCGAGTCGAGCATCTGGGTGACGCTGAGCGCCGAGGCCATGCTCTCGGCCAGGGCGACGGCCGTGGGCGGCACCCCGTCCCGCAGCTCCTTGGCGCCGACCAGGAAGAAGTTGCGCCAGGTGGCGCACTCGGCGCCGTGCCCGAGCCGGGTCAGCACCTGCGCCAGCAGCTCCTTGGCGTCGGCGTGGTCGGGGTCGGCGAAGACCGCGTGCGAGGCGAGCTCGGCGGCGAAGCGCAGGTCGCCCTCGTCCGCGAAGGAGCGGGCCCGGTCCACCAGCGCGTCGACCCCGCCCATCGCCTTGGCGTACCGCTCGCCCTGGGCCTTGGGCGGGTGCTGCCACAGGTGGGCGGGGTTGCCGTCGAACCAGCCCATGTACCGCTGGTAGACCGCCTTGATGTTGTGCGAGATCGACCCGTAGTAGCCGCGGGTGCTCCAGGCCTGCTCCAGGCCGGGAGGGACCGGCAGCTCCTCGGCGATCTCGATGCCCGTCGACCCCTTGTTCATCATCCGCAGCGTCTGGTCGTGCAGGTAGGCGTAGATGTCGCGCTGTTCGGCCAGGAACCCGCGGATGTCCTCGGTGCCCCAGATCGGCCAGTGGTGGGAGGCGAAGACCACGTCGGAGTCGTCGCAGAACAGCTCGATGGTCTCGTTGAGGTAGCGCGACCACATGCGGGCGTCGCGGACCTGGGCGCCGCGCAGGGTGAGCAGGTTGTGCAGGGTGTGACAGGCGTTCTCGGCGGTGCACAGGGCGCGGCGTTCGGGGAGGTGGAAGTTCATCTCCGCCGGGGCCTCGGTGCCCGGGGTCATCTGGAAGACGAACCGCACCCCGTCCAGGGTCTCCTCCTGGCCGGTGCGGGTGATCTCCATGGTCGGCGGGATCAGCCCCAACCCGCCCTCGGAGGTGGCGATGCCCAGGCCGACCCCCACCCGCCCCTCGGGGCCCGGATCGAGGTCGAAGGCGGCGAAGAACATGCCGCGCCGCATCATCGCGGTGCCCGCGTAGACGTTCTCCGAGACCGCGTGCTCCATGAAGTGCTCCGGCGCCACGATCGGCACCTTGCCCGAGGTCACGTCGGCCTCGTCCACGACCCCGAACACGCCGCCGAAGTGGTCCATGTGGGGGTGGGTGTAGATGACGGCGGTGACGGGCCGGTCGCCGCGGTGCTCGCGGTACAGGGCCAGGCCCGCGGCCGCGACCTCCTCCGTGACCAGCGGGTCGACCACGACCACCCCGGTGTCGCCCTCGATCAGGGTCATGTTGGACAGGTCCATGCCGCGGATCTGGTAGACGCCCTCGACGACCTCGAACAGGCCGCTGATCGCGGTCAACCGGCCCTGCCGCCACAGGTGCGGGTGGACGGTCGGCGGCGCGGTCTCGGCGCCGTCGAGGAGGAAGGAGAAGGCGCGCAGGTCCCAGACGGTCTTGCCGTCGGCGTCGGTGACGTGCTGCGGGGCGGGCGCGATGAGGCCCCGCCGGGCGTTCTCGAAATCGGTGGTGTCGTCCAGCGACGGCCCCGCCGTGTCCGCGCGGCCGCCCTCCGCCCTGGTCTGCCGCGGAACGCCCGTGGTCCTGCTCCCGGCCTCGGTACCGTGCGCCATGTTCCCCTCCCGGGGTGTGCTTGTTCGATCCGGACGAACACCGGACGATCCTGGGGGTTCCGGACCGGACCTACCCGGTGCACACCCGCACTAGGACCAACACGCGGTCAACGTCCCCTTTGCCGCCACCGGCCGCTCCCCCGCCGCGGTACCGCCGTTTCTTTGCCTTCTTTGCCGCACCCGTGCCGACACCGGACCCGCCCGGCGCGGTGCGCGCGCGGGCGCGGTGATGGTCTGGGCGGGAGGGGTCGGGTCGAAGGCGGGGGGCGGTCATGGCCGAGAATCCGGAGAAGGCGCACCCGTGGTGGGTCCCGCCGAGGCTGGGCGGGCCGCTGCGGCGGTGGGTCCGGGGCGACGTGATCGCCGGGCTGACCGTGTGGGCGGTGCTGGTCCCGGAGTCCATCGCCTACGCCACCATCGCCGGGGTCACGCCGATCGTCGGCCTGTACGCCGCGCCCGCGGCCCTGATCCTGTACGCGCTCATCGGCTCCTCCCGCCAGCTGGTGGTGGGCCCGATGTCCTCCACCGCGCTGCTGTCGGCGGCGGTGGTCGGCTCCCTGGCCTCGGGCGCCGACGAGGTGGTCGCCTACACCGCCGGGCTGGCCCTGGTGGCCGGGACGGTCGCGCTGGTCGCCGGGCTGCTGCGGCTGGGGTTCGTGGCCTCGTTCATCTCCGAGCCGGTGCTCAAGGGGTTCGTGGTGGGCCTGGCGCTGACCATCATCGTCGGGCAGCTGCCCAAGCTCACCGGGAGCCCCGGCGGCGACGGGGAGTTCCTCGGCAAGCTGTGGGGGTTTCTCGCCGGGCTCGGGCAGACCCACGCGCTGACCCTCGCTGTGGGCCTGACCGCGCTGGCCCTGCTGCTGGGGTTCAAGCGCTTCCTGCCGCTGCTGCCCGCCTCCCTGGTGGTCGTGGTGCTGGCCATCGCCGCCACCTGGGCGTTCGGCCTGGACCGGCACGGCCTGGACATCGTCGGGGCGCTGCCCGGCGGGCTGCCGCCACTGGGCCTGCCGGACCTGGACGCGTCCGGGTACGCGTCCCTGGTCGCGGGCGGTGCGGCCATCGCCCTGGTCGGCTTCGCCGAGGGGCTGGGCGCGGCCCGCACCTACGCCGCCAAGTCCGGGGACCGGATCGACACCGACCGCGAACTCCTGGGCCTGGGCGGCGCCAACCTGGCCTCGGGCCTGTGCTCGGGCATGGTGGTCAACGGCAGCCTGTCCAAGACCGCCGTCAACGGGGCGGCCGGGGCCCGCTCCCAGGTGTCCGGGCTGACCGCCGCCCTGCTCACCGTCCTCACCCTGCTGTTCCTCACCGGGCTCTTCGAGAAGCTGCCCGAGGCGGTGCTGGCCGCCGTGGTCATCGCCGCCGTCATCGACCTGGTCGACCTCCCCGCCCTGCGGGACCTGTACCGGCTCACCACCCCGGCCCTGAAGAGCGTGTACGGCGCCGCGGCCCGCGCCGACTTCCTGGGCGCCCTGGCCGCCCTGCTCGGCGTCCTGCTGCTGGGCACCCTCCAGGGCCTGCTCGTGGGCATCGCGGTGTCGTTGCTGCTGCTCCTGCGCCGCTCCTCGCGCCCGCACGTCGCCGAGCTGGGCCGGGTGGGCGGCGCGGCGAACCGCCCCCGCTGGGTGGACCGGGAGCGGGAGGCGGAGGCGCGCACCGAACCCGGGGTGAGGGTGCTGCGGGTCGAGGGCGGGCTGTACTTCGCCAACACCGAGTACGTGCACGACCGGGTCGTGGACGCGGCCGGCGCCGACGGGGTGCGCGGGGTGGTGCTGGACCTGCGGGCGGTCCCGTTCGTGGACGCCACGGCGGCCCGCATGCTGGGGCGGCTGGCCGACGACGCGGCGGCGCGGGGCGCCGACCTGGCCGTGGCCCGCGACCTGGGCCAGGTACGGGACCTGGTCCACCTGCCCGGACGCCTGCACCCGTCGGTGGAGGAGGCGGTGGCCGCGGTGCGGGAGGGCCCGCGGCCCGAGAACACGGGCGGGGGCGCCCGCCCGTGAACCTCCCGAAGATCCGCTGGAACCGCGTCGCCCGGGGGCTGGTCGCCCCCGGCCTGCGGCCGCTCCGCGGCGCGCCGCCGTCCCGGATCCTCAAGGACGTGTTCGTCGGGGTGTCGGTGGCCTGCGTGGCCGTCCCGGCCGGGCTGGCCATGGGCGAACTCGCCGGGCTGCCCCCGGTGGCCGGGGTGTACGCCACCCTGCTGCCCCTGGCCGCCTACGCCCTGTTCGGCTCCTCCCGGCACCTGGTCGTGGGGCCCGAGGGGGTCCTGGCGGCCCTGACCCTGGGGATCGTCGCCCCGCTGGCGGGCGGGGACACGGGCCGCTACGTGGCGCTGGCCGCCGCGCTGGTCCTGATGGTGGGGTCGATCCACCTGCTCGCGTCCCTGCTCCGGCTGGGGTTCATGGCGGACTTCCTGTCCCGGCCGGTGCTGCTGGGGTTCGTCAACGGCACGGCGATCTCCCGCGGCTACGCGCGCACCTTCGGCTACCCGGTCGGCGCCGACCGGGAGCTGGCGGGGCTGGGCGCCGCCAACCTCGCCGCCGGGTTCACCCAGGCGTTCCCCGTCGGCTCCAGCGGATCGCGCACCGCGCTGAACGCGTCCCTGGGCGGCGCCACCCGGCTGGTGGGCGTGGTCGCGGCCGTCGTGGTGGGGCTGGTCGCCGCCGTCGCCATGCCGCTGGTGGCGCCCCTGCCCAAGGCCGCGCTCGCCGTGGTCATCCTGCTGGCCTGCCTGAGCCTGGTCGACGTGCGCGGTTTCGGGGAGCTGGCCCGGGTCTCCCCGGTGGAGACGGCGCTGGCCATGGTTTCGCTGTTCGCGGTGCTGCTGCTGGGGGTGCTGAACGGGGTGGGGGTGGCGGTGCTGCTGTCGATCGGGGTGTTCGTGTACCGGGCGGTGCGACCGCACGACGCCGTCCTGGGCACCTCCGAGGACATCGACGGCTACCGGGACATCACCACCGGCGAGCGGGACACGCACGAGGGGCTCATCGTCTACCGGTTCGACGCGCCGCTGTTCTTCCCCAACGCGCCCTACTTCGCCGCGCGCGTCCACGGCCTGGTGGAGCAGGCGCGCGCCCGGGGCGAGGAGGTCAGGTGGTTCATGGTGAACATGGAGGCCGTCACCCACCTGGACTCGACCGCGGTGGACACGCTCCGCGACCTGCGCGCCGAACTGGCGGAGGAGGGGGTCGAGCTGAGCCTGGCCCGGGCCAAGGCGCCCGTGCGGGAGACGCTGCGGCGCACCGGGCTGGCCGGGGACATCGGTGAGGAGCGCCTGTTCTGGTCGGTGCGCTCGGGCGTGCGCGCCCTCGGCCTGCGCCCGCCCCGGTCCGAGGACCCGGAGGCGCCGTGAACGCCGGAGCCCCGCGGCGGTCGCCGCGGGGCCCTTGCCGTTGGGGGCCGGGCAAAAGATTCTCCTCAGGTGGACGGCGTCAGTCGTCGGTGCCGTTGGAGGCGAGAAGCCGCGCGAGCACGGCGGCCATCGTGAGGGCCTTGGTCCCGGGGTCGAGTTCGTCGCCGCCGCTGATACTCCACTCGGCGCTGCGGTCCTCGCGGATGTCGACCTCCAGAGTCATGTTGCGGTCGGTTCCGTACGCCTCCAGGTGGCAGGGGTCGGAGGGGTCGAGGTCCACGGTGAGCCCGCAGGCCCGGAGGAGTTCGGCGACGGTGGTGACGTAGCGGTCGAGCTGGTCGTCGCTGAGCAGCTCGGGGACCTCGTTGTCCACAGAGGTGTCGACGTTGTCCCAACCGTGCGGAACAATCGGGGCAGGGAGTGCGTGGACTTCGGTCATCGGGGTTCCCCTCTCCTGTAAGGCACCGCCTGGGGCGCTACAGAGGGCCAACTCGTAGTGAGCGTCCCAGGCGGTGGTCTTGTCGTCCGGCCGCAGCGGCGATCACACCACGGTTTCCCGGTTCCCAGTGAGGTCTAGCTCACCTTCTGTTAGGGTGACATACAACGAGCACGCGGACAAGCACGAACGCGAATTCGCGAAAAAAGTTCTCTAGCAGGGAAGTTAGGAGCGGACATGCCGACAGATCGGAGCGTCACCCTCCGAGCACAGTGGCTTGGCCAGATTCTGCGAGAGATGCGCGAACGCAAAGGGCTCACTCTCCGAGAGGTGGCCGAGTACCTCCAGCGCAACCTGGCCACCATCGGCCGCTGCGAACAGGGCATCTACCCGATTCGCCGTGTGGACGCAGCCGCGATGATGGACCTCTACGGGATCAACGACAAGAAGCAGCGCGAAGCCATCCTGGAGCTCGCCGGGGAGGTCTGGAAGACCGGCTGGTGGGACCAGTACTCACGGGATGAGGTCTGGAGTTCCACGATTGATCGGGCCTGGTTGGAGAACCGTTCCGACTCGATGCGCGCCTTCGCGACGATCACCGTCCCCGGCCTGCTGCAGACCGAGGAATACGCCCGGTCGTTGATGCTCGTCGCGGACCGTAACCGCACCAAGCGTGAAATCGAGCGGTGGGTGGCCCTGCGGATGGAGCGCCAGCGGGTTTTCGAGCGGTCTGAGCCCATGCACATGTCTGCCGTCATCGACGAAGCGGCCTTGCGGCGGTTGATCGGCGGACAGCAGGTGATGCTCGATCAGGTAGGCCACCTGTTGCGGTGCGCCTCGCAGGACAACTTCGACATCCGAGTCCTGCCGTTCGCTCTAGGAGCCCACACGAGTCCTGGCGGCCCTTTCACGCTGCTCAAGATGTCCGACCCCTTCCCTACAGTCGCACATGTCGAGAGTCCCGCCGGGTCCATCTACCTGGAATCCGAGTCCGTCGACCAACTGATCGACACCTACGATTGGCTGCACGATCACAGCCTCAGCGGCGAGGACACGATCGCCTTCCTCGTCGCCCTGGAGAAGGAACTTCGATGAACGAGAACAAGGTGACCGCCGCTCTCAAGGTCGCCTGGCACATCAGCAGCTACAGCGCCGAGACGAGTGGTCAGTGCGTCGAGGCCGGGGCGTTCACCGACGGCACCGACGCCTACGCCGTACGCGACTCCAAACACCCCGCCCACGGACACCTCACCTTCACCCGCGACGAGTGGGCGGCGTTCGTGGCCGGTGTGACCGACTGACCGGCCCTCCCAACGGCAGAAGCCCCGCGGCGATCGCCGCGGGGCTCCGGCATTCGCGGCCGGGTGGGCCGCTCACCTCATGTGCATGGCGAACCCGGTGACCTCCAGGTCCAGCAGGCCGGTCAGCACCTCCCACGCCTGCGGGTCGCCGGTCCGTAGGGGTGACGTCGTAGGAGACCTCCGGCCCCGACCCCTGGGGGTTTCGGGAGGAGGAACCGCGACCCCTGGCCACAGGGGTTGCCCCCGCCCGGGGCCCTCAGCCCCAGCCCGGCCACATCCCTGGCCACCCCCGCCCCAGGGGGTGACGGCCGCACGAGGCCTCCCGCCCCCACCCCAGGGGGTTTCGGTAGAGCGGGACGCGACCCCGACCCCAGAGGGTTTGGGGAGGAGGAACCGGAACCTCCGCCGCAGGGGGTGAAACAGCAAGAGCAGGTTTCCAGGTGGCCAGCCATCTGCGGAGGGCGGTGTGCGGAGACCGCTCTCGGTCGCGTTGGTCTCCACGGGTCACCCCTTGGGAACGTACAGACCCGGGCTGGGCGCGGAGCCGTCCCCACGGTACGACGCCCGGCAGACCACAAAGGCGTACGCGTTTCCCGCACGTCCCGGGCGGTGGGGGTGCTCTAGGGGACGGGTCGGGGCACAGCGACCCCCTCAACCACACAGGTCCACGGATAGAACGGATCTGTCTGGAAACCCGCAGTGCTGTGAACCTCGCTTGAAAGCCCAACCATCTGGTGTAGTAGCCCCGGCCCCGATCTCCCTCCCCGACCACAGGGGGTGACGGCCGCGGTTGCCTGCGGCGCCCGGACACAGGGAGTGAAACCCCGGCCGGCACCGCCCTCCCGCCAGTGCCTGGGGCGAACCCCCGCCCACGCTGCCGGCGGCACAGGTCGCGGTTCCCTTCCGCTCGGGGGCCGGGGCTGCGGGTATCCGCGGCCGCCACCCCCTGCGGCGAGGCCGCGGCCCTTCCTCCGGGTTGTGGCCAGGGCCGCGGACAACCGCGCCCGTCACCCTCTGTGGCGGGGGTTGTGGTTCTTCCTCCCGACACCCCCTCGGGCCGGGGAAGGAAAGGGAAGCGGAGGTTACTACGCCAGATGGCTTGGGCTTTCAAGCGAGGTCTGTGCAACCGCGGGTTCACAGTCGGAGCGTTCTTTCCCTGGACCTGTGTGGCTGAGCGTGCCGCCGGCCCCCGACCCGTCCCCTGGAACCAACCCCCACCACCCGGGACGCCCATTCAACGCGTACACCCGCCGGTCTGCCGGGCCTCGTACCGTGGGGACGGCTCCGCGCCCAGCCCGGGTCTGTACGTTCCCAAACGGTGACCCGTGGAGACCAACACGACCGAGAACGGCCCCCTACACCGCCCTCCGCACATGGCGGGCCACTTGGAAACCTGCTCTTGCTGTCTCACCCCCAGCACACCGGGCCGAGTCCCGCTCTACCGACACCCCCTGCGGCCGGGGCCGACAGCCGGGTGTTCCGGGACGTGGTCGAACTCGGCCGGGTCCTGCGGGAGGACCTCGCCGAGGTCGCCGGGACCGGCCGGCTGCCCGCCCGCGCCGCCCTGCTCGTGGACTGGGACTCGCGCTGGGCGGTACTGCGCGACTCCCTGCCCAGTTCGCTGCTGGACGTGCACGACGAGGCCCTGGGCTGGTACAGGGCCTTTTTGGAAGCGGGCGTGCGCGTGGACGTGCTGCCCACCGACGCCGATCGGGAGGGGTACGGGCTGGTCGTCGCGCCGCTGCTGCACGTGCTGCCCGGGGCGACCGCGCGCCGCCTGACCGGGTACGCCGAGGGCGGCGGGCACCTGGTCGCCACCTACTTCTCCGGGATCGTCGACGAGAACGACCACGTCCACCTGGGCGGGTACCCGGGGCCGCTGCGCGACCTGCTGGGCCTGCGGATCGAGGAGTTCGCGCCGCTGCGCGAGGGCGAGCGGGTGGCCCTGGACGACGGTTCCAGCGGGACCCTGTGGTCGGACCGGATCACCGTCACCGCGCCGGAGACCGAGGTGTGGGCCCGCTACGCCGACGGCCCCCTGGCCGGGGGCGCGGCGCTGACCCACCGTCCCCTGCCGGGCGGCGGCAGCGCCGCCTACGTCTCCACGCGCCTGGACGGTGAGCACCGCACCGCCCTGCTGGGGCGGCTGCTGGCCGGGGCCGGGATCGGCTCCGAGCTGCCCGAGGACCTGCGCGGCCGGGTCGAGCTGGCCGTGCGCGCGGGCGCCGAGTACCACTTCCTGGCCAACCGCACCGGCGAACCCGTCAAGCTCCACCACCTGCCGGGCACCCCGCTGTCCGGAACCACCGAGGAAGGAGAGGACGCACGGGTCCTCGCGCCGCGCGGCGTCTCCGTGTGGCGCGTCCCGCCACGGGACCCCGCGGGCTGAGAAGGCCCCGGCACCTGGCCACGCCGACGCCAGGTGCCGGGCAGTGGCCCGGAGAGGCCGCCGCCCTTTACGACCGCGAGCGCCGCGGACTGCGGCCCGGGGAGGCCGCCGCCTTCTACGAGCGCGGGCGCCGACGGCTCACCGGGGGCCCGGGTACCGTCTCCGGGTCTCCCCGACCAGCAGCCGGATCAGGTACAGCCCGCCCAGGCACACGGTGATCAGCCCGACCGGGACCGGCCGGTGGACCTGGGCGATCACCAGCGAGAGCAGGTGGGCGGCGGCCAGCAGCACCGCCCCCATCGCCGCTGCCGGGAGCAGGCCCGTGCCGGGGGTGCGGGTCAGTCGGCGGGCCAGCTGAGGCGCGACCAGGGCGACGAACCCGATGGGGCCGGCCGCGGCGGTCACCAGGGCGCTGGTGGCCACACCCGTCACCACCAGCCCCAGGCGCACCGGGCCGGGCCGGGTCCCCTGCGCCACGGCCGTGTCGTCGCCCAGTTCCAGGCGCCGCAGCGCGGGGGCCAGCAGCACCGCCGCGATGGCCAGGGAGGGCAGCAGGCCCTCCCAGGTCACCCGGGCGACCGAGCCGGCGCCCCAGAACCCCACGGCCATCGCGTCGTCGAGCTCGGCGCGGGTGATCAGGTAGGCGTTGACCGATCCCAGCATCGCGGAGACCGCGATGCCGACGATGATCAGCCGGAACCCCTGGACGCCCCGCCGGTAGGCGAGCACGTAGACGGCGAACGCCGCCGCCAGCCCGCCCGCGACGGCCGCCGTGGCGATCGACCAGTAACCCCGGGAGCCGACCACCAGGATGGTGAGGACGACGGCGGTGTAGGCGCCGGCGTCGAACCCGATCACGTCCGGGGATCCGAGCGGGTTGCGGGTCAGGGACTGGAAGATCGCCCCGCCCAGCCCCAGCAGCGCACCGAACACGACGACCGCGACGGCCACCGGCAGCCGCCACTCGACCACGATGACGCGGTGGAAGGGCTCCCCGCCGCCGGTGAGGGCGGCGGCGACCTCCCACACCCCCAGGGGGTGGTCGCCGATCCCGATCGCCGCCACCGCGATGGCGACCGCCACGGCCAGCAGAGCCGCCGCGACGGCCACCGGCTTGAGGGCCACCCGGACCGAGAACCCCCGGACGCGCAGCGTGCGGGTGGCGTAGCCGAAGTCCACCCGCGGCGCCCCCGGCGTTCTCGTGCCCGCCCCCGTCCCCGTCGTGCCGATCACAGTCCGCTCGCCTTCCTGCGCCGCACCAGCGCGATCAGCACCGGGGCCCCGATCACGGCGGTGACGATGCCGACCTCGACCTCGCCCGGGCGGGCGACCACCCGGCCCAGCACGTCGGCCGCCAAAACCAGGACCGCCGCGGCCGGGGCCGACCCGGCGATGATCCACCGCTGGTCCGGCCCGGTGAACCACCGCACGACGTGCGGCACCATGAGCCCGGCGAAGGCGATCCCGCCGGTCAGCGCGGTCGCCCCGCCCGCCAGCAGGGTCACCGCGACGATCCCGAGCACGCGGGCCCGTGCCGCGTTCACGCCCAGCGAGGCGGCCAGGTCGTCGCCCAGGGCGATCGAGTTGAGCGCCCCCGAGAGCGAGACGGCGATGACCATGCCGATGAGCAGGAACGGCAGGACGGCGAGGGTGTCGTCCAGGCCGGTGCGCGCGATCGACCCCAGTCCCCAGGTGCGCACCGAGCGGAAGGTGTTCTCGTCGATCAGGGTGAGGAAGGTGGCGAACCCCGTGAGCACCGCGCCCAGGGCGACCCCTGCGAGCACCAGGGTCACCGGTGCGGCCCCGCCGCGGCCGGCCGAGCCGATCAGGTACACCAGCACGGTGGCGGCGGCCGCGCCCAGGAACGCGAACCAGATGTGGCCGGTGATCCCCGACAGGCCGAAGAACCCGGCCCCGAGGGTGACCGCGAACCCCGCCCCCGCGTTGACGCCGAGGATGCCCGGGTCGGCCAGCGGGTTGCGGGTGAGCGCCTGGATCAGCGCGCCGGCCACACCGAACGCCGCGCCGACCACCATCCCCACGAGGGTGCGCGGGACGCGCAGCGTCCACACGATGATCGACTCCTGGGAGGTGTCGGGCCGCCACAGCCCCCGCCACACCTGGTCGAACGTCAGCGGGTTGGCCCCGAACGCCAGGCTGCCCAGCCCGGCCAGCGCCAGCGCGGCCAGGAGCAGCAGCAGGCCCAGGGCGCGGCGGCGGTGGGGCGGCGGGGGCCGGTCGGCGGGGTCCTCGTACCCCGGGCGCCGGTCGGCGGCGCCCGTCATCGCCGGGGGTCGTGGCACGGGGTCGGTCCTTACTTCTTCTTGCTCGTCACTTCTTCTCGCCCGTCGGGCCGCGGGTCAGGAGAGGTCGGCCCCGGCCGCCCACCCGGCGATCACGTCGACCGCCCAGGGCAGGCTGAGCGCGCTGGCGCCGCGGCGCAGCACCCAGGTGGCGTTGGCGCCGGACTCCCCCTCGGCGGCGACGACCGGGACGTACCGGCCCTCGGCGACGGGCTCCAGGGTCTGGAAGAGGGCCATCTCCTCGTGCGCGGCGCGGCCGGCCTCGTCGTCGTAGAACACGATGAGCACGTCGGCGTCGAGCAGGGCCAGCCGCTCGTCGGAGACGCCGGGCTCGTCGACGAAGTTCTCCGCGAGGGGGTTCGGCTCGAACCCCAGCCGCCCGACGACCTGCTCGGCGGTGCCGCCGGTCACGGTGTAGTAGTCCATGCCGGTCGTGGTGTAGTCGTAGGCGATGGTGACGGTCCGGCCCTCGAATCGCGGGTGCTCCGCGGCCGTGGCCGCGATGGCCTCCTCTGCCTCGACGATCGCGGCGTCGGCCGCGGCGCCCAGGTCGAGCACCTCGCCGATGCGCCGCTGGGTGTCGCGCCAGTCGATCTGGTCGCCCGCGACCTGCTCCTCGTTCTCCAGGACGGGGGCGATGTCGCTCAGGCGCTCGAAGTCGCCCTCTTCGAAGATGAAGTTGGTCGCGATGATCAGGTCGGGGTCGCCGGCGGCGATGCCCTCGAAGTTGATCGGGTCGCGGCGCGTGGCGGTGTCGACGTGCTCGATCGCGGACACCCACTCCGGGTCCCGCCACTCCCACGCCTCGTCGCTCAGGGTGTAGACGGGGGTGACGCCGATCGCCTCCAGCGCATCCGCGTTGGGCGAGAAGCCGATGACCGCGATCCGCTCCGGTCGCTCCTCCAGGACGGTCTCCCCGGCCCACGTCGTCAGCGTCAGCGGGTACTCCGTCGTGCCCTCGGCGGGCGGGAGCAGGTCGCCGGCGGCCGCGGCGGCCTCCGATCCGGTCTCCGGGCCGTCCTCCGATCCGCAGCCGGTGATCGCGACCAGGGCCGCCAGGGCGATGGCGGGCAGGGCCCGCGGCCTGCGGTGGCCGGGCAGGGTGGTGCTCATGGATGTCCTCTCCTGGGGTGGGGTGGGGGACGCGCGAAGGCCGCGCCCGAGTGCGGGCGCGGCCGAGCGGTTTCCCCTGCCACAGATGTTAGGTAAACCTACCCTTCTCCAGGGTGCAGTTTCCGACAAGGTGGATGCAGTTTGCGGCAGAACGTTCGCGCGAGAGCCGTCCACCGGCCAGGGTGGGAGCCATGCCGAAACCACGGGTACCGGAGCCCGATCCGGAAGCGGGCTCGCTCTGGCGCGTCCACCTGCCCCCAGTCTCGCTGGACGGGCTCCTGGAGGACGACAGCCATGTCCTGCTCTGGCAGGCGCGCGGCGACTCCGACTTCACGGTCGACGGCGAGCCCCGCTCCCTGGGGGTCGGGCACGCGCTCTGGATCCCGGCGGGCACGCCGCACTCCTTCACCGTGCACGTGAACTCGGTGCTGCTGCCGATGTTCTTCGATGTCGCGGTGACGGCCACCACGCTGCAGGAACCCACCGTCATCACGGTCGACCGCGACCTGCGCACGCTCTTCCTCGGGTTCATCCAGGCGAGCTACAGCCGCATCCAGCCGAACGTGAACATAGCACGGCAGATCCTCGCACTGATCGAGGAGCTGCCGGTGGTGGTCGCGGCCCTGCCCCTGCCGACCACCGAGTCGGCCCTGATCGTCGCCGAGTCCCTGCGGTTCAACCCGGGCGACGACCGCGGCGTGGACGAGCTCGCCGAGTCCGCGCACGCCTCCGCGCGCACGATCGAGCGGGCGTTCCTCGCCGAGACGGGGATGACCCTGCGCCGGTGGCGGATTCGGAACCGTATGGAGGCGGCGGGGATCCTGCTGCGTTCGCGCACGACGCTCGACGCGGTGGCGCGCCGGGTGGGCTACACCAACACGAGCGCCTTCCGGCGTGTGTTCAAGGGGCACTTCGGGATGACGCCGAGCGAGTACGTCGCCCGCTTCCGCACGGACCGGTGACCGCGGTGCGCGTGCGGGGCACCGCCGGCGGGGCTTTCCCGCGGATCCCGGAGGCGGTGGGGGCCGCGGATTCGCGGGGGATAGATTCTCCTCGACCGCACTCTTGCGGAGTGCGTCCGTGATCCCGACGACCAGTGAGGCGGAGCGCCATGGAAAAGCCGAGTGGGAAAGACTCGTTCTCCTTGCTGTACCGGACAGGATTCCGCGTCAACTACGCGCTCCTGCACGTCATGGGCCCGGCGGCGCTGACCCCCGAGGCCGACCCGCGGCACCGCGCGAAGAAGGAGTACGACCGCCGGCGCGAACTCCACCGGGCGTGGAAGGCGCAGCGGCGGTCCGCGTGACGCGGCCGCGCATGACGCCGCGTTCGCCGGTGCCGGTCGGCACAGGCTGACGCCCCCTTCTCCACCTGCCGCGAGGCCCCCGTCCCGATTCCGGGACGGGGGCCTCGTCGTGTGTGACCACGCTCATTGTTGACACTGCATACATGGCCCGCGTACTCTCATGTGAGCACCGCACACATTAGACGAGGGAGATACCCCGATGCCACCGACCCAGCAGGACACGGTCGAAGTCGACCTCGGCGGCCGCAAGATCGCCGTTCCCGAGGGCGGCCTGTACGACCGCTACCGCATGGACACCGATCTCGACGAGGTCGCCCGCGATCCCCGGGTGAGCGGCGTCGACTTCTTCCGCCGGCTGCCCAAGACCAGGGTCGAGTCCCGGATCGGCCCGACCATGACGCCGAACTTCTACTACAGCGCCTCGACCGCCCGGGGCACCATGCTCGCCAAGACCCGCGCGATCCGCTCCCGCCTGCCCCGAGAGCTGGACCCGCTGGAGGTCGCGCCCGGTCTCGGGCTGGTCTCGGTCATGTTCTTCCGCTACGACGTGTGCGACATCGACTTCTACACCGAGGCCGCCGTCGGGATCGCGGTCCGGCCCGCGCGGCACGGACGGCTCGGATTCGTCGACCTCGTCTCCGCCCTGAAGAACGACCACCTCCACTCGTACGTGCTGTCCCTGCCGGTCAACACCGACATCGCCCAGGTCCGCGGCCACGACGGCTACGGGTTCCCCAAGTGGGTCACCGGCCTCGACGTCGACATCGACACCCGGCGGACCACCGCGCGCGTGGCCAACGACTCCGGGGGCGAGGACCTGACGCTGTCGGCGCCCACACCCGCCCAGTCCCTGTACCGGTCCGGGGAGAACGTCTCGACGCTCACCTCGTACACGGCCATCGACGGCGACTGGCACTCGACCATGAACCAGACCAACGTGCTCGCGACCGGGAGCACCGGCTCCCCGCGGGGCCTCTCCCTCAAGACCGGGGGCGGCCGCATGACCGACGACCTGCGCTCGCTGGACCCGATCCGGACCGTCCGGCTCGACGTCACCACCGAGGCGCAGATGGCCCTGCACATGCCCGTCCCGGTCTCCATTCCGAGCCGCACGAGGAGCGGACGATGACCACCGAAACCACCGCACCGACCACCCCTGCCGCACCCGCGGCACCCGCCGCCCCGGCCGTCCCGGCGATCCCGGCCGCTCCGGCGGCCGACGGCCCGATCGCCGGCGGCCCGGGCCTGCCGCCCACGCTGACCCCGGCCCTGCTCCGGCGGCTGACCGCGCACGTCGCGGCCGCCCCGGACGCCGCCCGGGTCACCACCACCGCCCCCTACACCGGGGGCCCGCTGGCCGACCTGCCGGTCTCCACTCCCGCGGACGTCGAGGCGGCGCTCGCGCGGGCGCGGACCGCCCAGGAGGCCTGGGCCGCCACCCCGCCGCGCGAGCGCAGGCGGATCATACTGCGCTACCACGACCTGGTCATCGAACGCCGGGACGAGGCGATGGACCTGATGCAGGCCGAGAACGGCAAGACCCGCCGCGACGCGTTCCTGGAGGTCACCGACATCGCGCTGACCGCCCGGTACTACGCGCGCAGCGCCGCCGGGCTGCTCTCGCCCAAGCGCCGCCGCGGTGCGATCCCGCTGCTCACCCGCACCACGGAGCTGCGCCACCCCAAGGGGGTCGTCGCCGTCATCTCGCCGTGGAACTACCCGCTGAGCATGGCCGCGGGGGACGCCATCCCGGCACTGATGGCGGGCAACGCCGTCGTCCAGAAGCCCGACACCCAGACCGCGGTCACCGCGCTGTGGGCCCTGGACCTGATGCGCGAGGCGGGGCTGCCGGCCGGCGTGTGGCAGATGGTGGTCGGCCGCGGGAGCTCCATCGGCGGGGCGCTCATGGACAACGCCGACTACGTGATGTTCACCGGGTCCACCGCGAGCGGGCGCCGGATCGCCGCCGCAGCCGGTGAGCGCCTGATCGGCGCCTCCCTGGAGCTGGGCGGCAAGAACGCCATGGTCGTGCTGGACGACGCCGACGTCGAGCGCGCGGTGGAGGGCGCGATCGCCGCGGCGTTCCCGTCGGCGGGGCAGCTGTGCGTGTCCATCGAGCGCATGTACGTGGCCGACGCGGTCTACGACGAGTTCGTCGCCGCGTTCGCCGCCCGGACCGGGGAGCTGCGGATCGGCGCCGGGTACGACTACGGCTACGACGTGGGCAGCCTGACCAACCCGTCCCAGCTGGAGACGGTCACCGCGCACGTGGCGGACGCCGTCGCCAAGGGCGCGACCGTCCTGGCGGGCGGCCAAGCCCGGCCGGACCTGGGGCCGCTGTTCCACGAGCCGACCATCCTCACCGACGTCACCCCGGACATGACGCTGTACGACCACGAGACCTTCGGGCCGGTCGTGTCGGTCTACCGGTACCGCGACGTGGACGAGGCGGTCGCCCGGGCCAACGCCACCGCGTACGGGCTCAACGCCAGCGTGTGGAGCCGCAGCGGCGCCCGGGGCCGGGCGGTGGCCGCCCGGCTGCACGCCGGGACGGTCAACGTCAACGAGGCCTTCGCCGCCGCCTGGGGCAGCATCGACGCGCCGATGGGCGGCATGGGCGACTCGGGGCTGGGCCGCCGACACGGGGCGGACGGCATCCTCAAGTACACCGAGCCGCAGACGGTCGCGCACCAGCGCCTGCTGGGGTTCACCCCGCCCGCCGGGGTGTCGTACCGGACCTGGGCGCAGGGCCT
>NZ_JBJJBV010000155.1:0-16733 GCF_045446735.1 Nocardiopsis protaetiae | reverse complement strand
TTCCCGTCCCCCCACCGGGGGCGGGCCCAGCAGAACGACGGACAAGGCGGGATCGACGTGGCGGTACGGGCCATTCGCGGAGCGGTGCAGGTCGACGCGGACGAACGCGAGCAGGTGCTGGAGGCCACGGCCGAGCTGGTCTCCGAGGTGATGCGGCGCAACGGGCTGGGCACCGAGGACGTCATCAGCGTGCTCTTCACCGCCACCCCGGACCTGACCAGCGAGTTCCCGGCGCTGGCCGCCCGCAAGCTCGGGTTCGTCGACGTCCCGCTGATGTGCGCCGCCGAGATCGGCGTCCCCCACGCCCTGCCGCGTGTGGTGCGGCTGATGGCGCACGTGGAGACCGACCGCCCGCGTTCGGAGCTGCACCACGTGTACCTGCGCGGCGCCCAGGCGCTGCGCCTGGACATCGCGCAGTAGTCCGGCCCGGCCCCGCCGGGGCCCGCGGCCGGTGGACCCCCGGGTGCCGGGACCGCCCCGTTCGCGGGCGGTGTCCGCTCCCAGTGCGGTCGGTGTCGGCGCGGGGACGCGGCCGGTCCCGGGCGGCCCGTCGCGGGCGGCGCCCGCCGGACACGCTCTAATCTGGGGGGACACGGAAGCGAACGTACGGGGCGGGGGAGCACGGTGAGCGGGAGCGGGGACGCGGGGACGCACGACGGACGGCCGTCGGTGCGCCGGGTCGCGGTGCTGGGGGCCGGGCTGATCGGCACATCGATCGCGCTGGCCCTGCGTTCGCGCGGCGTCGACGTCCTGCTGTCGGACCCGGACGCGGCAGCCCTGCGGCTGGCCTGCGACCTGGGCGCCGGGGACCCGCTGGAGGGTTCGGACGGCCGCCCCGCCGACGTCGCGGTGATCGCCGCCCCGCCCGCGGTGGTCCCGCAGGTGCTGCGCCAGGCCCAGGACCGCGGGCTGGCGCACGTGTACACCGACGCGGCCAGCGTGAAGGCGAGCGTGGTGGCGGGCGCCGAGGAGCTGGGCTGCGACCTGGCGACCTTCGTCCCCGGGCACCCGATGGGCGGCCGCGAGAAGCGCGGGCCGGGCGCGGCCCGCGCCGACCTGTTCCTGGGCCGCTCGTGGGCGCTGTGCCCGACCGGCAAGGCCGACCCGGGCGCGGTGGCGCTGGTCAGCGAGGTGGCCCGGCTGTGCGGGGCCGACCCGCTGGTCATCGACGCCGCCGCGCACGACAAGGCGGTGGCGCTGGTCTCGCACGTTCCGCACCTGGCCTCCTCGGCGGTGGCGGCCCGGCTGGTCGACGCGGGCGAGGACGCCCTGACCCTGGCCGGGCAGGGTGTGCGCGACGTCACCCGGGTGGCGGGCGGCGACCCGTCGCTGTGGACGGAGATCCTCACCCACAACGCCGCCCCGGTCGCCGAGGTGCTGCGCGCGATCGCCGGGGACCTGTCCCGGGCCGCCGACGCGCTGGCGGCGCCGGAACCCGCCGCGACGGGACCCGTGCGGGACCTGCTGGTCCGCGGCCGGGACGGCCACGGCCGCATCCCCGGCAAGCACGGCGAGCCGACGCTGCCGGACTATACGGTCATCCCGGTGGTGATCCCGGACGAGCCGGGCTCCCTGGGCCGCCTGTTCGCCGCGGCCGCCGACGCCGGTGTGAACATCGAGGACGTGCGCATCGAGCACACGCCGGGGCTGCCGCTGGGTGTGGCACAGCTCTACGTTCTGCCCGCGGGGGTGGGCACCCTCACCCGGGCGCTGGCCGCCGACGGCTGGTCGGTCCACCCGGGGGCCTGAACGGCGTCCCGCGCGTGCGTACCTCGCAGTACCACCGCGCGTGGTTCGCGCGAACCACGCGGCACTGCGCACGCACTTCGTGCGTACTTTGCGGTTCCGCACGCCGGTAGGCTGGGGCGTCGGCAGTACGACGAGAGGTAGAGGCAGGATCACGTGAGCGGGCAGGGCAGCACCGAGGGCATCGTCATCGCGATCGACGGTCCCTCCGGGTCGGGCAAGTCGAGCACCTCCAAGGGTGTGGCCAAGGCGCGCGGCCTGCGCTACCTCGACACCGGCGCCATGTACCGCGCGCTCACCTGGTGGATGCTCGACAACGGTGTGGACGTGCACGACCCCGCCGCGGTGGCCGCCGCCGTGGAGCGCCCGGTCATCGCCATGGGCACCGACCCGGCCGCCCCGACGGTGTCCGTCGACGGCCGCGACGTGGCCGTGGAGATCCGCACCAAGGAGGTCACCGGCAACGTCAGCGCCGTCTCGGCGGTGCCGCAGGCCCGTGAGCTGCTGGTCCGCACCCAGCGGGAGATCATCGACGCCGCCCGGCGCGAGTGCGCGGGCATCGTGGTGGAGGGCCGCGACATCACCACGGTGGTCGCCCCCGACGCCCCGGTGAAGCTGTTCATCACCGCCAGCGCGGAGGCCCGCGCGCAGCGCCGCAGCAAGGAGATCCGCACCGGCGACGTGGCCGGCACCCAGGCCGCCCTGGAGCTGCGGGACAAGCTGGACTCCAGCCGCGCCCACTCGCCGCTGACGCTGACTTCTGACACCGCCGAGCTGGACACCACCGGGCTGGACCTGGACGAGGTCATCGGCCTGGTCGTCAAGCTGGTCGACGAGGCCGCCGCGGCGGCCCGCGCCTGACCCTTCTCCTCAACACCGGGCGGCCGCCTCGGCCGCCCCTCCTCGGCCCCGGCCGTCCCGCGTTCGCGGGGTGACATCGGCCACCGGGGGGAACACACGGACACCCGCGGAGGTTGCCCTTCGCGGTACACGCGTGGACGCCGACGGCGTCCACGCCGATCGGGCCGCCCCGTATCGCACGGGAGCGGCCGGTCGATTTTCGCACTCCTCGCGGCACGCATCCTGGGCGCGCGGGGACTCAAGACCGGGAGCAGTACGTGAACGACGATTTCGAGATCGCCGACATCGGCACCGAGGGCGAGGCCGCCCCGCTGCCGGTGGTGGCCGTGGTGGGCCGGCCCAACGTGGGCAAGTCCAGTCTCGTCAACCGCATCATCGGCCGCCGCGAGGCCGTGGTCGAGGACGTGCCCGGGGTGACCCGGGACCGGGTCGCCTACGACGCCGAGTGGCAGAGCACCCAGTTCACCCTGGTGGACACCGGCGGCTGGGAGACCAGCGTCAGCGGGCTGGCCGCGATGGTCGCCCGCCAGGCCGAGTACGCGGCGCAGACCGCCGACGTGATCCTGTTCGTGGTGGACGCCACCGTCGGCATCACCGACGCCGACGAGGCCGTCACCCGCGTGCTGCGCGCCACCAACCGCCCCGTGGTGCTGGCCGCCAACAAGGTCGACGGCAGCATGCAGGAGTCCGACGCGCTGGAGCTGTGGAACCTGGGTGTGGGCGAGCCCTACCCCATCAGCGCCCTGCACGGCCGCGGCACCGGCGACCTGCTGGACGCCGTCGTGTCGGCCTTCCCCGAGGAGGCCCGCGACGTCGAGGCGCCCGAGACCGAGGACGGCCCGCCGCGGGTGGCCCTGCTGGGCCGCCCGAACGTGGGCAAGTCCAGCCTCCTCAACCGGCTCGCCGGTGAGGAGCGGGTGGTCGTGGACTCGGTGGCGGGCACCACCCGTGACGCCGTCGACGAGCTGATCGAGCTGGGCGGCAAGACCTGGAAGTTCATCGACACCGCCGGTATCCGCCGCCGGTTCCGCGCACTCCAGGGCGCCGACTACTACGCCACCATGCGCACCGGCACCGCCCTGGAGCGGGCCGAGGTCGCGGTGATCCTGATGGACGTCAGCGAGCCGCTGGCCGAGCAGGACATCCGCGTGGTCGAGCAGGTCGTGGAGGCCGGGCGCGGCCTGGTGCTGGCGTTCAACAAGTGGGACGTCCTCGACGAGGAGCGCCGGATCTACCTGGAGAAGGAGATCGACCGCCAGCTGGCGCGCGTCGCCTGGGCGCCGCGGGTGAACATCTCCGCCAAGACCGGCCGCCACATGGAGAAGCTGGTCCCGGCGATCGAGACGAGCCTGGCCGGCTGGTCCCAGCGCATTCCGACGGGGCAGCTGAACAACTGGCTCAAGGAGCTGGTGGCGGCGACCCCGCCGCCGGTGCGCGGGGGCAAGCAGCCCAAGATCCTGTTCGCGACGCAGGCGGGGGCCAAGCCGCCGCAGTTCGTGCTGTTCACCACCGGGTTCCTGGAGGACAACTACCGGCGGTTCATCGAGCGGCGCCTGCGCGAGGACTTCGGGTTCGAGGGTTCGCCGATCCACATCAGCATGCGGATCCGGGAGAAGAAGGGCGGGCCGGTGGGCAAGGCGTCCAAGGGCAGTGTGCGCCCGGACCGCCAGCGCCGCCGCCGCTAGCCGACGCCGTCGCCGGCCACCGCCGATGGTCGCCGCCGACCGCCGGTCGGGCTCGGGCGATGACACTTCGGTGGTGGACGAACAGTTCGGTGACAGGTGAACAGTTCGCTCATGGGCGAACAGTTCGTTGATGACCGAACAGTGAGGGGGCGCCTCCCGGCCGGGAGGCGCCCCCTTCGCGTGTCCGCCGCTTCCGCGCGTGCGGGTCAGGAGTCCGAGGGCAGCCGGCGCACGTTGCTGGGCGGCACGTGCGGGCCGCTCTCCCCGCTGGGCCGCGGGTAGGGCAGCCGGGTGCCGCCCGGAGTGCGTTCCGGCACGGGGATGGCGGGGGCACCCGGCAGCGGCCGCCCGGCGCTCTCCTTCATCCGCCACACCACGACCAGGCCCACGACGCCCGCCGCCATCACCAGCCAGGCCGGTGAGTACAGGTTGCCGGTGGACTGCACCAGCGACTCGGCCATCAGCGGGGTGGTGCCGCCGAACAGCGCCACCGAGATGTTGAAGCTGATCGCCAGCGCGCCGTAGCGCACGCTGGTCGGGAAGAACGCCGGGAGCGTCGCCGGGGCGCTGCCGGAGAAGTGCACCAGGGTGATCGCCAGCACCACGATGCCCAGGGCCACCCCCACCAGGTTCCCGGTCTGGAGCAGCCAGAACGCGGGCAGGGTCAGCACGATGGAGAACAGGCTGCCCGACAGCAGCACGGGTCTGCGCCCCACCCGGTCGCTGAGCCGGCCGAACCCGGTGACGGCGGCCAGCATGAGCACCATCGCGGCCAGGGTGAGCACCAGCGCCATGGTGGAGCTGTACCCCAGCTCGGCCTCCAGGTAAGTGGGCATGTACGCCGTCACCATGTAGTTGTTGACGTTGAACACCAGCACCAGGCCGATGCACAGCAGCATGTTCCGCCACTGGCCGACGACGGTCTCGCGCAGCTGCCCCTTGCGGCGGTGGCCCTCGGCGTCCTTGGCGAACCCCTCGGCGTTCTCGGCGCTGTCGGTGAACACGGGCGTCTCTTCGAGCTTGACCCGCAGGTAGAGGCCGACGGCGCCCAGCGGCAGCGCGAGCAGGAACGGGATCCGCCAGCCCCAGGCGAGCATGGCGTCCGAGCCCAGCAGCAGGGTCATGACGGTGACGATGGCGGCGCCGCCCACGTACCCGCTGACGGTGCCGAACTCCAGCCAGGAGGCGAGGAAGCCGCGGCGCTTGTCGGGCGCGTACTCGGCGATGAAGGTGGTGGCGCCGCCGTACTCACCGCCGGTGGAGAAGCCCTGGAGCATGCGGGCGGCGAGCAGCAGGATCGGGGCGGCGATGCCGATGGTGGCGGCCGAGGGGATGAGCCCGATGCAGAACGTGCTGACCGCCATGAGCAGCATGGTGAAGGCCAGCACGTGTTTGCGCCCGATCCGGTCGCCCAGCGGGCCGAAGAACATGCCGCCGAGCGGGCGGACGAGGAAGGCCGCGGCGAACGTGGTGAAGGTGGCGATGAGCTGCACGCCCTGGGACTGCGACGGGTAGAACACCAGGCCGATGGTGACGGCCAGGTAGCTGTAGACGCCGAAGTCGTACCATTCGGTGGCGTTGCCGATGGCGGCGGCGGTGACGGCCTTGCGGGTGGTGCGGTGTTCGGTGGCCAGCGCCGTCGGCTCCTTCGAGGCCGGCTCGCCCGGCGGATTCCCGGGCTGGTCCCCGGACCGGTTCTCGCTCACGTGTCCCCCTCGTGAAATCACTCAAAGCAACACGATAACGACCTTCCGTGATATTGCCCGGATTGTCGGGGTGTTCCGACCGTGTCGCCTTGCGGTGCCTTGTGCCGCCTCGCGCCGCTCGGTGTTCCCGGCCCGGGGGAGGGCGGTAGCGTGGTCGGTACCGAGGGAGGGGAGCGGAAAGGCATGGACAAGGTCCTGGTCAGCGCCTGCCTGGTGGGTCGGCCGGTGCGCTACGACGGCCGCGCCAAACCCGTCGGCGACACCCTGCTCGACCGCTGGCGCACCGAGGGCCGCCTGGTGGTGCACTGCCCCGAGGTCGCGGGCGGGCTGCCCGTGCCGCGGCCGCCCGCCGAGATCGAACCCGGTGCCACCGCCGCCGACGTGCTCGACGGCCGGGCCCGCATCCTCACCCCCGACGGGGACGACGTCACCGCGTACTTCGTGGCGGGGGCCCGCGCCGCCCTGGCGTTCGCGCGCGACCGCGGGGTGACCGTGGCCGTCCTGAAGGAGTCCAGCCCCTCCTGCGGGCTCCACGAGGTCTACGACGGCACCTTCACCGGCCGCAAACAGGCCGGGCGTGGGGTGACCGCGCACCTGCTCGCCGGGCACGGCATCGCGGTCTTCAACGAACACGGCATCGCCGCCGCCGACGCCCGCCTGCGGGGCGCCGGCGACGGCCGGGTTCAGGCGCGCACCACCTCGTAGCGGACGCAGGCGAACGCCCCGGTCCGGTGCACGTCCAGCGGCTTGAGGTCCACCCGGCCCGCCAGCAGCGGGGCGCCCGACCCCAGGGTCACCGGGGCGATGGAGACGATCACCTCGTCCAGCAGGCCCAGCCGGGCCAGGTCCGCGGCGATCCTCCCGCCGCCGAGCAGCCACAGGTCCTTGCCGCCGGCCGACTCCGCCGCCTTCGCGTGCAGGGCGCGCAGCTCGTCGTCGGAGTCGGCGGCCGCGAACCGGATGTCGGTGTCGCCCCCGAACGGCGGCAGCTCCCGGTGGGTCAGTACCCAGGACGGCATGTCGTAGGCCCAGTCCTTGTCGCCCTCGTGCCGGTGCACCCACTCGTAGGTGGAGGCGCCCATGAGGACCGCGCCGACCCCCTTCATGAACTCCTCGACCTCGTTCTCGGCGCTCTCCCCCCGCGCCGCGGCCTCGGCGTCCGCGGCGAACAGCCACTCCAGTGAATGGTCCTCGGTCGCGATGAAGCCGTCCAGGCTGGTCGCGGTGTTGTAGATGGTCCGGGTCATGCCGTGCCTCCGTGTCGGTCCTGCAACCATTCGATGGGATCCCCCTGATCCACCGCCACCCCCTCGGCGCGCAGCATGTGCCGCACCAGCTGCCTGCGGTGCGCCGCGTACGTCAGCACGTGCGCGACCACCGAGCCCAGCACGAAGCTCTCCGGCGGATCGCACAGGGCGTCCACCAGGCGGTCGCCCCAGGCGCCGCGGCGGCCGATGCCCTCGACCGTCGCCACCCAGTGCGGGCCGACGACCCGGTGCCGCTCGGTGAGCGCCTCGGGGTCGTCGCCGCCGCGTTCGGGGAAGTCCGTGCCGTCGATGGAGGCGCACCACATCTCCTTGGCCCACACCAGGTGCTCCAGGACGGCGGCGATCGACTCCTCCGGCCCGTCCCAGGTGAGGACGGTCCACCCCGGGGCGTGCACCCTGCGGTAGGCCTCCTCCGGCAGTGCGGCGGCCGCCGCGATCAGCCGGCCGGTGTCGGCGATGTCGTGGTGGACCTGCAAGGACACGACGTCCATCGCGGGGCGCTCCTCGGGGGGCGACTCGATCCACAGGTGGATCGGCGGGTGGAAGTGGATACCGTTCGGCGCGGGCAGCCAGGTGTCGCTGCCGGAGGTGGTCGCCCCCGGCGGGTGCCCGAAGGCCCGCCCGAACGCGCGGATGAACCCCTCCACCGACCGGTAGCCCGCGGCGAACGCGGCCTCGGTGACACTGGACCCCTGCCGGATCTGCCAGGCGGCCCGCTCCAGCAGCACCCGGCGGCGCAGCGCCACGGGCGACTCCCCGGTGTCGCGGCTCAGCCTCCGGGAGAAGTGGAACGGCGAACTGTAGGCCCGCCCGGCCATGGCGGCCAGGTCGGTGCCCTCGTCGCCGTTCTCATCCGCCAGGACCGCGTCGAGCAGCTCGCGCAGCCGGTCCCTGCCGGTGGTGGGTTCGGTCATGCGACCAGTATGTGCGCGCGGCCCCGGCCCCCGCTTGACCGTTCTTGCGCACCCCCTCGGGCCGGGGCGGCGTAGGGTGTGGCGCATCAGGGCTGGGCCCCGCGCCCCGGCCCTGCGGCGAGACGGGAGGACACGTGCGACTGGTCTGCGTACTCGACACCAACGACCTGCGGGCCGCCGCCGACTTCTGGTGCGCGGTGCTCGGCTTCGAACGGGAGAAGAACGGGAACTCCACCTACCTGGCGCTGCGCGACCCGGGCGGGAAGTGGCCCGACCTGCTGCTGCAACGGGTGCCCGAGCCCCGGACGGGCAAGAACCGGATGCACCTGGACCTGGTCGTCCACGACGTCGAGGCCGAGGTCGCGCGTGTGCGCGCCCTGGGGGCGCGGGTGCTGCGGCCCGCCTTCGAGGAGGACGAGCACCTGCTGGCGGTCCTGGCCGACCCGGAGGGCAACGAGTTCTGCCTGGTCGAGCGGCTCGACGGCACCCTGGGCGGGTAATGACAGGGCATCGGCGGTGTGGGTCGCGGCCCACCAGAGGGCCGTACTGGGGGAGGGGATCGCCATGACCGGGCACGAGGTGACGGTGCGCACGCCGGACGCCGTACTCGACGGGAACCTGGACCTGCCGCCCGGCGCCGTCGGCGTGGTGGCGTTCGCCCACGGCAGCGGCAGCTCGCGGCGCAGCCCCCGCAACCGGGCGGTCGCCGCCACCCTCCGGGACGCGCGGATCGGCACACTGCTGTTCGACCTGCTCACCCCGGAGGAGGAGCACACCGACCGGGCCACGGCCGCGCTGCGCTTCGACATCGGACTGCTCACCCGGCGCCTCACCGGTGCGGTGGATCGGCTGACCGCGGAGAAGGAGACGGAGGGGCTCCCGGTCGGGCTGTTCGGCGCCAGCACGGGCGCCGCCGCGGCGCTGCGCTCCGCGGCCGAACGCCCCGCGTCCGTCGTGGCCGTGGTCTCCCGCGGCGGCCGCCCCGACCTGGCCGGCGCCGAGACACTGCGGCGGGTGCGCGCCCCGGCCCTGCTCCTGGTCGGCGGCGCGGACCCCCGCGTCCTGGAGCTCAACGAGAAGGCCCTGGGCGACCTGGGCGGAACCGGCCGGATCCACGTGGTCCCCAGTGCGGGCCACCTGTTCGAGGAGGAGGGCGCCCTGGAGGAGGTGGCCCAGGCCGCCTCCGCCTGGTTCGCCCGCGCGATGGGCGAACCCACGACCCAACTACGGGTCGCCCACCGGTAATGGCGGTGCGGGGGCCCGGCGAATGCGATAGAGTCTTCTCCGTCGGCAAGGCCAGCGGCCTGGCCCGACGGGACGTAGCGCAGTTTGGCAGCGCACTTGACTGGGGGTCAAGGGGTCGTGGGTTCAAATCCCGCCGTCCCGACAGACGAAGGGCGTTCACCTCGGTGAACGCCCTTTTCGTGTGCCAGGATCGCGGTTCCGCCGAGGATGCGTCGTGCGCTCATCGCGGGTGGACCCGGCACCCGTCCCCGGCGGGGCCGGCCGTGAAACCGGTGCCGCCTCGGGTGTCTTTCGAGAACCTGCTTGATTTATCGGATGCCAAATCAGTCTTCATCCTTTTTGTCGGGAATATTATATTTTTGTGGCCATGGGTATTGATGACGGGCGGTAACGCGGAATCCTGTGGTCCTGCGTGACCCATGCCGGTATTTTGAATCGCGATGCATCATCGAGCGATCGGCACGCTCGCGGCGTGTCGATCCCCTCTTCTGGCGGACTGCGCGGGAGGACAATGACGGACGGTGTGGAATCACGGCTGCTGGAGGAGTTCTTCGCGGGTCTGCGAACCGCGTACACGGAGGGAACGGACCCTGAAGGGCTTTCCTCCCTGCAGGCACGGGGGAGGGCCGTCCCCGAAGAGGGACTGACGCCGCAGGAAAGGTCCGCATGGCATGTCGCCATGGCGTTGGTCGAAGGGTTGTGCGGTGATCACGGCGCGGTCGTCGAGCGTTATCGGGCGCTCGTCGCGTTGTTCCCGCAGGACGAGGACCACGTGCTCGCACAGAGCGTCAACCTGGCCACCGCCTTGGTCGGACGATACGAACATGAGGGCGGAGTCGCCGACCTCGAAGAATCCGAAAGGCTTCTGACGGGTGTGCTGGAGGCGGTGGACGGGGACTCCACCGGCCGAGTGGAGGCGGCCACCAGACTCGCTCGCACTCTCAAATACCGTTACGACGTGGACGGCGGCCGCGACGACCTGGAACGGGGTCACGACCTTTTGGAGGCGGCGCTCCGAGAGGTGCCCTTGGCCGATATCTCTTACGACCCCGAAGACTCCGAGGACGAGTACACCGAGTACGTCGAACTCCATGCGGAGGCCCTCAACCAGCTCTCGGTGATGCTCAGGGAGATCGCCTTGCTCCGGAACGACCGCGGACTGCTCGAATCCGCTGTGGGCCTGGCCCAGGAGGCTTGGGAACGTGTTCCGGAGGGATCCTCGCACGCCTCACGGATCGCACTCGGTCTCGTCGTCGTACTGGGACGGCTCGCCGAGGTCGGCGCGGACCCCTCGACCCTGGAAGAGGCGTGCTCTCTTGGACGTGCTCTCGTGGAGTCGGCTCGAAATCAGGACGAGTCCCTGACGGTATCGATGCTCGCCGAGACCGAAGCGGTCCTGGCCGACAACCTGGCTCTGCGTTTCCGTCTGCTCGGGGACCCCTCGGATCTGATCGAGGCGCTGGAGCTCCTCCGATCGGCTGCGGCACGACTGCCCCGGGGGGCGCCCGACCGCGCCGCCATCGAGGCCAACATCACCGTCCTCGACCGCGATCACCAGCAGACGCTGGCCCACACCCGGCGGCTCACCGAGGCGGTGCGCGTGGCCGAGGACCTCGCCAGCCGTTACGCCGAAGGGTCCAATTGGTGGCTGCACGCCGTGCACAACCAGGCGCAGGCCCTTCTGGACCTGTACTCCTGGCAGGGGGGCGACGACCGGCCCGGCCAGGCCCGGTCACTGGCCCGACGCGCTCTGGACCGGGCGACGCCCGGGTCCTCGATGGCCGAGGACCTCCTGCAGATCCTGGCGTCCGCGATCCTCATGGACGAACGTGACACCGCCGACGTCGCCTCACTCGACCAGGTCATCGACGGATTGTCCGGGCTGTTGAGGGAACCGGGACGGTCACCCCTCTTCCGGGCCAGGACACACCACAACCTCGCCTACGCCCACTACCTGCGTTTCGAGAGGACCGGGCGGCTGGGCGACCTGGAGGACGCGGCCAGGCTGGGACGCCTCGCGGTGTCAGGGGCCGCCGATACCGACCGTTTCGAACGGATCAACGCCCTGGGGGCGATCCTGCACGCTCGCTACGAACGGCACGGGCAGGAACGCGACATCCACGATGCCGTCACCCTCCTGGAAGAGGCCGCCGAGTCGGCCCCCACCGAGAACGACCGGGCACACGTCCACGTCAACCTCGGGGGCGCACGACTCGGCAGGTACGGACTGGGCCGCGACCCCGAGGACCTGGCAGCCGCCGAACGCAGCGCGGAGTTCGCGTACCGATCCCTGCCCGCCACCTCGCCCGATCACATGAGCGCACTGATCAATCTCACCCTGGCCGCGGTGGTCCGGGCCGAGCGCGAGCACCTTCGCGGTGATACCGATGATCACTCCACTCCGAGCTCCGACGATCTTCAGGAGACGACGGGTGTCCTTCGGCAGGCGATCGGGATTCTGGAGGAGAAACTGGCGCTCTCCACGGAACCGACCTCCACCGGGTGGTTCGTGCTGGCCGCCGCCTACCGCCTGCTCCACGAGCTGGGAGCGCAAGAGGAGGACGACGACCGGGCCGAGGACCATTACCGCCAAGCCCTGGAACGCGCTTTCGAGCGCAGGCCCGCCGCCGTCCTGGAAGGCGCCATCGAATGGGGTGCGCGCAACTTCCGGGAAGGGCGCTGGGAACGCGCCGTCGAAGCGTTCGACCAGGCCATCGCGATGCTGCGAACGCTGGTGGCCGAACAGGTCGAGCGGGTCGACCGGGAGTCCTGGCTCACAACCGCGGTCGGTCTGCCGGGGATGGCTGCATTGGCGTCCTGGCGGTCGGGGGACAACGCGGGTGCGGTCCGCCGTCTGGAGGAGACACGGGCCCTGCTCTTGGCCGAACACCTGGGTGACCGTGCTTCCCGGTCCGAGACAGCGGAGCCGGGACCGGCTGTGGTGTACCTGGTCCCCGGTCGCACCGGTGGAGGCGTGGCGCTGTGCGTCGATCGCTCCACGGGTGTGGTGGCCGATGTCGCCCTGCCCGAAGTCGGTGAGTTGGGGGCACTGGTCTGGCTGGATCGGTTCGTCCGGGTCGGGCTGTCCACAGGCGTGGAGAAGGACGCGGAGGAAGAAGAGACCACCATCGAGGAGACCGGTTCCGACGCCCCTGACCGGGAGGGGACCTTGGTCGAGTTCGCCGCCTGGTGGTGGGAGCACCTGCTCCGTCCGGTCACGGAACACCTGGGGGAGACCACGGAACTGTCCCTGTCCCCGGTCGGGGAACTGGCCCAACTCCCGCTCCAGGCCTGCGGCCCCGATCTGCGCACCGCGGGCTCAGCGCTCCTGGACACCCATGCCGTGCGTTTCCCCCCGATCAGAACACGCGGAGGAGAAGGGCGTACCGATATCCCGGCACGCCGCTACCTCGGAGTCGCTCTCACCCGTACCCCCGGCTACCGGGAACTGCCCCACGCGGAGACGGAGGTCCGGGAGGTCTCAGCGCTTTTCGAGGACCGGACCCGACTCTTCGGCGCCGACGCGACCCCGCACGACGTTCTGGTCGCGCTCGGCGACGTCGATGTCGCGCACTTCGCATGCCACGCCGTGATCCGCCGAGACCGTCCCCTGGAGTCGGCGCTGCTCCTCCATGACGCCCGACCTCTGACGGTGGGGGAGATCCTGGACACCTCGATGCGGGCGAAACTGGTGATCCTGTCGGCCTGCGCGACGATGCAGACCGGGTTCGACCTGCCGGACGAGGCCGTGGGATTCCCCACCACCTTCATCGCGGCTGGGGCGCGGGAGGTGGTGGCCACGGCTTGGCCCACGAGTGACCTGGCCTCCCGGCTGCTGATAGAGGAATTCGTCCGGCGGTGGTGTGCGGGCGTCCCCGGGCACCATGCCCTGCGCGGTGCGCAACTCCATGTGCGTTCCTTGTCCGACGAAGCACTGCTGGAACGCCTGGAACGGGGGAACACCCATCCCGGCGCGCAGACCGGGCCACTGGGATCACCTTTGGACTGGGCTCAGTTCACCTTCACCGGATGATGCCGGCCCCGAGGGCTGAAGCCGCTCAGGGCGACGAGACGAAAGGAAGACGGATATGGCCGACCCCGCGCCCTCATCGCTGGGTTACGAACGTGTGAGCCGTCCCGAGTACGCCAGGGCGGTCATTGCGTCCGGAGGTCTGCGGGTCACCGCAGACAGGGTGGTGTTCCGGGGTGACTGCCCTCGGTGCGGACAGCCGATGGTCTTCGTACACCTGGACCGGGTCTTCCGTGACGAGCCCGTGTCGGGGGAGACCGAAGAGCGGAGGCACCCGGTCATCATGTACTGCAAGGCGAAGGTGGTCTTCCCCGGAGCCACTCCGGGTACCCATGGTTGCGGGGCCTATTGGAGCATTCTGACGTGACCGGTGAGGACGAGAACGCGCGGCGTGCGCCCGAGCCGGGCCCCGCCCCCACCGAATCCGACCTGGTGCGGGCCGAGAACCGGCAGCGGTTGCAGGCCGAACAACCCGACCGTGTGCGTTCGGCCGCCCTCGCCTGGCGCAACGGCCTGGCCGGTGTGCTGGTCGCTCTTGCGGGCTTCGGCCTGGTGCAGGGGCGTGAGGACATCACCCGTCTGGCCGTCGGCCCCGCCATCGGGGTCGGCGTCCTCATGGCCTCGGCCCTGGTGGTCGGGCTGGTCTCGGCGGGCCTGCTCCTCTACGCGGCCCACGGGTTTCCCCTGCTGCGCTCCGTGGACGACCTGCTGGACGGTGAGGCCGAGTACCGCGATGCCGAGCGTTCGGCCGACGCCCTCCGCCGGGGCGTCGGTTTCGGGGGTGTGTGCGTGCTGTTCCTGGTGGCCTCCGTTGCCCTGGGATGGTACGGACCCGAGCGCGAGGACCCTCTTCTCCGGGTCGCCTTTCCGGGGGAGACCGTTTGCGGCCGGGTCGAGGCCACCACCGGGGGAAGGGCGCTCCTTCGAGGGTCGGACGGAGCGGCCACATGGGTGGAGTTGGCCCAAGCCCAAGAGCTGCGTCCTGTGCGAACCTGCGGGTGATCCAGTCCTGTCCACAACGTGGCCTCCCCGCTCGAATCGCCGTCCCGGTCGGGGGAGGGAGTTCATCCCGGTGAACACCCTGTCTGTGTGTTCAGGGCCGGTGCGGGTCGAAGACAGCGCATGCCGACTGTCGGCCGCGCGATCCTCCGCAAGTACAGCGGTGGGCGGATCGCGGCCGGGTGGCCCGTCTCCGGCGGTCAGGGCTTGCGGCCCACACCTCCGTACTGGTCCAGGCCGCGCTTGGTGTGGGCCTCCAGGGGCGCTGGACGCCAGCGCGGGCAGGGGACCACACCTGGTTCGAGGAGTTCCAGGCCCTCGAACCGGGCGGCGATGAACTCCGGGCTGCGCAGCAGGTACGGGACGTCGCCCTGTTCGTTGCCGACCTCGATCGCCTTGTTGTAGGCCTCGCTGGTGTTGGCGCCGTCGTAACTGGCCAGGTAGCTGCCGGAGGGCAGGGCGTCCAGCAGGCGGCGCACGATCGGCTGGACGTCGTCCTCGGGGATGTGCCCCAGGATCCCCATGAGCATGAGCGCGACGGGCTGGTCGAAGTCCAGGGTCTTGGCGGCCCGCTCCAGGATCGTGTCCGGGTCGCGCAGGTCGGCGTCGATGTAGTCGGTGGCCCCCTCCGGGGTGCCGACCAGCAGGGCGCGCGCGTGCGCGAGCACGAGGGGGTCGTTGTCCACGTACACCACCCGGGACTCCGGGGCGATCGCCTGGGCGACCTCGTGGGTGTTGTTGGCGGTGGGCATCCCGGTCCCGATGTCGAGGAACTGGCGGATGCCCGCCTCCTGCGTCAGGTGGGTGACGACGCGGATGAGGAACTTGCGGCTGGTGCGGGCCAGGTCCACGATCTCCGGGAAGCCCGCGGCCACCGCGTCGCCCGCGATCCGGTCGATCGGGTAGTGGTCCTTGCCGCCCATCCAGTAGTTCCAGATCCGGGCCGAGTGGGTCCGGGTGGTGTCGATGGCCGGGGGGCGGTCGTCGGAGCCCGCGGGGGAGGACGGGGACGGGGCGTCGGTCATGGGGCAACCACCTCGGTGCGCAGGGGGCCGCCGCGGAGGCGGGCCGTCGGCGTCCAAACGCCGCAAAGCCCGGCCACGGCGGGGTTCTCGTTCGCCCCCACACTAGACGACACCGCACCCGCCGCATCCGCCGCGCCGTCCGCGGAACACGTGGGGCCCGGTCGCCGAGCACTTGACCCCGACGCGGCGTCAGGGCGCACCATGGCGGCATGACGAGGAGAGAAGCGGGGTCCCCGCTGTCGGACGACGACAAGCGCGAGGTCTGGGGCGGTTTCGCGGACCGTGAGGAGGAGTACCTCGACGAGGTCGAACACCGGTGGGGCGGCACCGAGGCGTACGCCGACTCCGCCCGGCGCGTCGCCGGGTACGGCCGGGCCGAGTGGGAGCGGATCAACCGGGACAACGCGGCCATCGAGGCGAGGATCCGCGAACTGATGGCCGCCGGCGCGGACCCGCGCGGCACGGAGGCGATGGACGTCGCGGAGGCGTCCCGGCTCCACGTGTCGCGGTGGTTCTACGCGATGGACCACGGGTTCCACGTGGCCAAGAGCGAGCTCTACGTCCAGGACGAGAGGTACCGGCAGGGCATCGAGGAGAACACCGCCCCCGGCGCCGCGGAGTGGCTGCGGGCCGCGATCGTCGCGAACGCGGAGCGGGCCCGGCGGCGGGAACGGGCGCGGGAAGGGGGCTGAGCCGGTCCGGCCCCGGGGTGCCGTCGGCCGGCGGCGGGTCAGGAGGGCAGGGCCACCTCGCGCAGCGGGTCGCCGCCGTCGATGAGCAGCACGCCTCCCGGCACGAGGGCGCGGGCGAGCCGTTCGAGCGCGAGCGCGCCGGCGCGGGGGTGGCGCCCGTCGAACGCGCCCACCCGGACGGCGAAGGCGAGGTCGTAGGGCTCCTCGCCCTCGGCGAGCTCCAGTTGCTCGGCGGTGCCCTGCCGGGCGGTGAGCAGGCCCGCCGCGATCAGGTCCGGCGCCGAGCGGGTGAGCTGCGCGATCGCGGCGGCGGAGCGGTCGACCGCGAGCACGTGGCCGTCCGGGCCGACCCGGTGCGCGACCTCGCGCGCCGCGGCGCCCGGGCCGCAGCCGATCTCGATCACGCGCAGACCGGGACGCAGCGGGAGGGCGTCGACGACCGCCCGCAGCCGTGGGGACAAGGCGCTCATGCGGACATGGTAGGCGGACGGCGGCCGCCGCGGCGGGTTCCGCCGTGCAGGGTTCCTCTGCCCCGCCGTCCCGCCGTGCCGGGTTCCTTCGC
>NZ_JBJJBV010000154.1:0-16778 GCF_045446735.1 Nocardiopsis protaetiae | reverse complement strand
GAGGTCCCGGGGAGCTCCCCGGCGCCTATGCCTTCGGGAGGTCCTTCCGACTCTGGCATCCCTGCGGCCTCTGGCGTCCCTGCGGCCTCTGGCGTCCCTGTGGCCTCTGGCGTCCCTGTGGTCTCCGGCCTCCCTGCGGTCTCCGGCTCGGGCGGCGGTGGTGATGCCCCGGACTGGTTGGGCGTTTTGGTGTCCGCTGTATCAGCGGCCCCATGAGCATCTTGGGCCTTGTGGGCCCTGGGGTCCCGGGGCCCTGGGGTCCTGGGAGCCTCGTGGGCCCCGTCATGGTCTGCGACCTCGGACACCTTTGCGGCCTTAAAGGCCTCTGAGGCCTCAGAGGCCTTTAAGGCCGCAAAGGCCCCGGCGGTGTCCGGGGCCGGTGTCGGGCTCTGGTCCGGGCGCGGTGCTGATTCCGAGTGCTGCGCCGAGTCCGGTTCTGGGGGGAAGGCCACCCGGTCCAGGATCGCCGCGATGGTCGGCCGGGCGGCGGGGGCCTTGGCCAGGCAGGCCGCCACCAGGTTGATTAGCTCTTCGGGCACTCCGGACAGGTCCGATTCCCCGTGTTCCTCCTTTACCGCGACGGTCCGGCCGCCGGGCGACCTGCCGCCCAGGTAGACCCGGCCCATGCTGCCGCCGCCCAGCACACCCCCGATGCGATAGCGGCCGACGGTTCGGGGGTCGTCGGGGCACAGGGGGTCGGCCGAGGTCTGTCCCTTCCGGTGCGCTGCCGATCCTCACAGTTTTTCGGAATCCTCGCAGACGCCGATGGTTCTGGGAGTGAAAAGCTTTTTCTCGGGCACCAGTGCCGGACGGGAAACCGGGGTGTGCGGCGGGGCGGATACGGGTTAGCGTCGCGGCCATGAGCGATGCGAGCGAAGCACAGCCTGAACCGAAGTTCGAGCCGCAGCCTGAGCCGAAGTCCGAGCCTCGGTCCGAGCCGAAGCCGAACTACTTCGACACCGACGTCGCCGAACGCTACGACACCCCCGGCGAGGGCATGTTCTCCGCCGAGAAGATCGACCCCGCCGTTGACGTGCTGGCCGAGCTGGCGGGGAAGGGGCGGGCCCTGGAGTTCGCCATCGGGACCGGGCGCATCGCGCTGCCGCTGGCGGAGCGGGGTGTTCCGGTGCACGGCATCGACCTGTCCCCGGCGATGGTGGAGCGGATGCGCGCCAAGCCGGGTGGAGAAGATATCGAGGTGGCCATCGGGGACTTCACGGCCGTTCGGGTGCCGGGGGAGTTCTCGCTGGTCTTCCTGGTCTTCAACACGATCATGAACGTGACCACGCAGGACGAGCAGGTGGAGTGCTTCGTCAACGCGGCCGCGCACCTGGAGCGGGGCGGGCGGTTCGTGGTCGAGGTGGGGGTGCCGGAACTGCGCAGGCTGCCCAAGGGACAGAACATGGTGCCCTTCCACGCGGGTGAAGGCGTGCTGGCGTACGACCTGTACGAGACGGCGACGCAGCGGTCGAGTTCGAACTACGTCAAGGTCGCGGGTGGGAAGGGGAGCTTCCGGTCCATCCCGTTCCGGTACGTGTGGCCGTCGGAGCTGGACCTGATGGCGCGGATCGCGGGGATGCGGCTGGTGGACCGGTGGGAGGACTGGGACCGGACGCCCTTCGGGGACGAGAGCGAGAATCACGTGTCGGTCTGGGAGAAGGTGGTGGACTGACAACCCCCCGTGTCCGGGCGCAGCAGGTATCTGCGGCCATCACTCTCTGGGGTGCGGGTCGTGGTTCTTCCTCCGGTCTGGGGGCGGGGCTGTGGGTATCTGCGGCCGTCACCCCCGGCGGCGGGGCTTCGGTCCTTCCTCCCGATACCCCCCGAAGCCGGGCAAGGCAGGTGACTGCGGCCGTCACCCCCTATGGCGAAAGTTCCGGTATCTGCGGCCGTCACTTTCTGGGGTGCGGGTCGTGGTTCTTCCTCCGGGCTGGGGTTGATGTCGCGGGTAGCTGCGGCCGTCACCCCTTGGGGCGGGGGTCGTGGTTCTTCCTCCGGACACCCCTTGGGGCGGGGGGTTGTGGTTCTTCCTCCGGACACCCCCTGTGGTTGGGGAGGGCGGTGGGGGCGGGGGTTACTACGGCGGGTGGTCGGGCTTTCAAGCGAGGTCTGTGCAACGGTTCGTTTGCAGGCGGAGCGTTCTTTCCGTGGACCTGTGTGGCTGAGCGTGCCGCTGGGCCCCGACCCGTCCCCGGGAAACACCCCCACCGCCCGGGGCGTGCGGGAAACGCGTACACCTGGTGGTCTGCCGGGGGTTGTACGTGGGGACGGTTCCGCGCCCAGCCCGGGTCTGTACGTTCCCAAGGGGTGACCCGTGGAGACCAACGGCTCCGAGGGCGGTCTCCCGCACACCGCCCTCCGCAGATGGCGGGGGTTTTGGAAACCTGCTCTTGCTGTTTCACCCCCAGGGGCGAGGGTCGCGGTCCTTCCTCCCCAAACCCCCTGGGGTCGGGGTCCAGCCCCGTTCTACCGACACCCCCTGGGGTCGGGGCGGGAGGTCTCCTGCTGCCGTCACCCCCTGTGGCGGGGGCGCCAGGGATGTGACCGGGCTGGGGTTGAGGTTCCGGGGAAGGTGGGCAACCCCCTGCGGCGGGGGCGCCAGGAACGTGACCGGGCTGTGGCTGAGGCGCCCCGGGCAGGTGGAAACCCGCTGGGGTGGGGGTGGGGGTGGGGGTGGGGGTCATCTGCATGTCTAGGGGAACGGCGTTGGGAGAGTCGCATCGTTCGGTGGGACATCATCGACACCGTGTCCTTGGTTCTGGGTTGAGTGCTTGGGGGTGGCAGCGGCATGCCGGGTAAGCGGGCGCGACGCGAACGCGAGCGGAGCCGTGCGCGGAAGTTGGCGGAGCGGCACGCGGCGGGGCGGTGGGAGGTGCTGTTCGAGACGGCGGACATGGGGGAGATGCGGGCGTTCCGGGAGCGAGAGCGGGAGTTGCTGGAGGGGTACCGGGACGAGGATTTGCGGTACGACATCCTGTGCGTACGGTTGCAGCAGGAGACGTGGTATCGCCTGAGTGCCTTCGTTCCGGATTCTCATGAAGAATGATATGCATGCATATCTTCTCAATGGGAAATATGTCCGCTTGGCGATGAATATCTTATATGTGTGAAAGCCTGCTGCCGTCCTGAACTGGGAAGACGAGAAGTGGGTGGCCTGCTTCGGCACTCTGGCCGAAAAGTGTTCCCATGGCGGCCGGGTGTGCCCTATTGTGGCGCCATAACCCAATAACCACGTGACCCCGCGACGCCTACAAGCGCCCGGGGTCGTGGCCAGCAATTCGCTCCTAAGACACAAGGATTGCCACTGAGGTTGAACGGTGGGAGTTACCTCTGGGGAAGATCGAGCCCTGTCTCCGCGATGAACCCCTCCAACAGGCCGGGACGGTGCTGCATCTTCCTCAACCGGGACCTGACCACCACCGCGAGCTGGTCGATCCCCCGAGGCGTCAGGTTGCCCAACCCCCGCCGCAGATGCGACCACACCCCCTCCACCGGGTTCAGCTCCGGGGCGTAGGTCGGGAACCGGAACACCGTCAACCACTCCCGCGCCTCCACCGCCTGGCGCACCAGGGCCCCCACATGGCGGCGCTCGTTGTCCCACACCAGCACGATCGGCCCGCCCAACCGGCGATGCACCTCGTCCAGGAACTCCACGTAGGAGCGGGCGGTGAACCCCTTGGGCTCGTGGCGCCGGCCGCTGTGCCGCACCCGGGTGCGAAAAACGAACCGGGTGCGCCGTCCGGGCCGGGTGCACACCAGACCCGCCAACGACACCCGCCCGTACCCCATTCCGGTCACCTTCACCACCGGGGTCTGCCCGCGCGGCGCCCAGGTGCGCACCTTGGCCGGTCTCAAATGCTGCCCGGACTCGTCCTCGAAGCAGATCCAGGCCCCCGCCCGGCGGGCGGTGGTTTTATGCGCGGCCACGTCCGGGTCTTCCACTGCGCGATCACCTCCTCATCACGTTCCACCGCCCGGTGCACCGGGACCTGCGGGCTCCAGCCCCTGCGGTGCAGCAGGTAGGAGACCCCGCGCGGGGTGTAGCCCACCCCGAACCGGGTGCGGATCAGGCGGGCGATGCGGGCCAGGGTCCAGCGCTGGTCCTCGTCCCAGCCGTGCGCGGCCGGCCCTTGGGCGAGCGCGGCCTCCAGGCGGTCTTGCTGGTCGGGCGTGAGTCGGCAGGGGGTGCCGCCGGGGCCGCGGGAGGCCAACGCTGCGGTGCCGCCATCGGTCCAGGCCCGGTACCAGCGGTTGGTGGACATACGGCTCACGCGCAGGCGATGCGCCACCACCGTGGGCGGGACCCCGCGGGCGAACAGGTCCGCGGCCCGCAGGCGCACCAGTTCACGTTGTCGGCGTTGGGCGGCGGTAAGGCCGCCGCCGTGTGCGTACCTCATAGGTCCCAGGGTTAACGCCGGGGAGGTCAAAACGGCCACGCCCGCAGGGTAGGCACTTCGTAACTTCACCACTTCAACTTCAGCAGCGTGCGCCAGTCTAGTGCCGCGCTCCTCAGGGCTGCTTTCGCCCTGCTGCGAGCGCTGTTCATTGCTCCTTCCGGCCGCCACCACCGTCGCGCTTCCCGGGTGCGTCGTTACGCGGACCCCAAGCCCGCGACCAGGGCTCTGCCTCCCGCGGTTCCGCGCCTGTCCGCGCCGCGCGAAGTGTTCCCGGCCGACGACCTTCCGCTCGTGCGGCCCTACTACACCGCCCACGAACAGCAGCGCCGTCAGGCGGCGGCGACCGCCCGCCTCCAGCAGTGGGTCGCCCCGCGTATCCCGGCGCCCCGCATGCCCGAGGGTGATCTGCTCGCGCCGACCCCGGTCACGTTCGATGATTTGGCGAAGGTGACCCGCGTCTGGATCGCCCAGCAGGAGCGAAAGCAGGCCGCGGGGGTGGGCGCATGACCCCCACCCGGCTTTGGCGGCACTACCTTTACCCGGGCGACCTGGCCCAGCTCTCCACGGTGCGCCGCGACCTGCGCGCTGATCTTGCCGGGTTCGACGAGGACCTGACGGACGCGCTGATCCTCTGCGGCAGCGAGCTGTTCGCGAACTGCGTGAAGTACACGGCCTCCGGCCGGGGTGGGCGGGTCGTGCGAACCCTGTGGTTGGCGAACGAGCGTTCGCTGACCTTGGGGTTCACCGATGACGGCCTGTCCGGCAGTGTTCCGGAGATTCCCCGGGCGCGCAGCTCGGAGGAGTGGGACGAGGCCGAGGGGCAGCGCGGTCTGCTCATGGTCGAGGAGTTGTCCACAGCCTGGGGATATTCGCCGGTCTGTCCGTTCGGAGACCTTGGAACCCACACCTGGGCCAGGTTCGCTCTTACGGGGTGACGGTCTACATGCGAGAAGGCCCCGGAACTCGTTTCCGGGGCCTTCGTCGTAGGACTACTTCGTGAGGGTGGTCGCGGCGAGGGTGGCGAACCACTCCGCCGGGCTGAACGTCAGGTGCCCGGCCTCGCGGTTCTGGGTGTCACGGACGTCCGCGCCGGTCGTGTGTTCCCGGACCTCGACACAGTGGCCACCGTCGTTGCTATACGAACTCTTGTGGAAACCATCTGTCATCAAAGTGTTCCTTCCAACAACGACGCCGACTCGCTCCGGGGATACGCGAGTCCGATCAAGTCACGTACCAGGGACTCTACCGCCTCGGTATCCCCTGGTTTCTCCAGGAGCACGTTCCCTCGGGCATGGTCGGAAGCGGCAACCGTACGATCCTCCGGCAGGTAGTAGACCTGCACAGATGACGACACCGCCAGAATCGGAGTCGTATCCGGAATCAGGTAGACGATCAGGCGGCCCCGTTCCAGGTGCGGCAACAGGTACTTGACCTGGTCTTCCTTTACATCCTGGGGAAGATTCCGCAATGGGTGGAGCGGGAACACGGCCGTGACCAACGGGTCATTGCGCCTGGTCAACGACTCGTATCGGGACACCCGGAGTTGCGCGAGATGTTCGATATCCGCGTCACTCTTTCGCGGGTGGAACGCTCGGAAGACAGCGCGCGCATACCTCGGAGACTGGATCAGCCCAGGAACCAGGTTCACCGACATGGTGTCGATGGCCACGGCCCGCTCTTCCCGCGTTCCCGGGGAACGCATCCATGACGGGAACCCGTCGCTGTTGGCCGCCTCCCACTCGGCGACCAGGCGTCCGTTCACCGCCAGGGCCTTGTCGAGCTTCTCCACATCCGCGCGGACGGGGGAGGTCCTCGCGTTCTCCCAACGCGACAGCGTCGACACCGCGAAGTTCGAGACCGCGGCAAACTTCCGCAGGGTGTACCCCGCGTTCTTGCGCTCGGCGCGAAGGGCGAGGCCGAACGAGGGGGGTGGACCCTCAAGTTCCGGGGGGTCGGCTTCCGGGGGGTGTTCTTCCATGATCCTGACCGTACCGAGAACGATCCCGCCTCTGCCCTATCTTTCGGAGATAGGACTCACTTGCTCGGGAACATGGCCGGGCCGGGGCACCCTGAGCCTATGGACGCACGAGAACAGCAGCGAACGCCGACCGAAAGCATGGTCCCCTCCGACGTCGAGACCTCTCTGTTGGCCATGCTCTCCGCGTGCCGCCGCCGTGGCCTGCGGGCGGAGCGGGACCCCGGAATGGAAACCGGGGTGGTGATCTCGCATGAGCCGCGGGTGGTCACCCTCCGCCTGATGGCGAACCGCTGGTATCGGCCTGCCCCCGACCAGACGGTTCGCTCTGTCGCCGTGGGCTACCGCGGGGCGGAAGACGCGATCGCCCGACACCTGGTCACCGAACTCATGGGGCGGATGTGAACGAAGAGGGACTCACGTTCGCGGAGTTCGAGCGCCTCACCCGTCCCCGCCGTCGGCAGGTTCCGAAACCGAGGGTCGGTGGGGCACCACCTCCGCTGCCCCGCCGGAATCCGCCCGCCACGTCGTGCCCGCCGCACAACTGGCAGCGTGCGCCCGGTTCGCGCACGCAGCACTGCGGCTGGTGCGGTGTCACGCAACGAGTTCCATAGTCGTTCCGGCCTCGGGGGCCCGGAACACCGAAGGCCCCGGGATCGTTCCCGGGGCCTTGCCCGTGGGGAGTTAGTTCGTGCGGGTGGTCGCGGCGAGGGCGGCGAGCCATTCCGTGCGGCCGAAGCCGAGGTGTCCGGCCTCGCGGTTCTGGGTGTCGCGGACGTCCGCGCCGTGGGCGCTCTCGCGCGCCTCGACGCAGTTGGGGCCGTTGGCGCTGTAGCTGGACTTGTGCCACTCGGCGGGGGTGCTCATATGAGGCTCTCCAAGTATGCGGTGATATCCACAGGCCGGTCTTGGCCGCTGGGGGGTCGGGGCGCTCGGCGGAGAATGGATTCGGGGGTGTTGAGCAATGCCATCGCCAGGACACGGCCCGGCCGCATCCACGCTAACCCGCACCGATCCTCGCCGCCACCTACGGGTTCCCCGGCTCCGAGCAGGACCTGCTGGAACGCGGACTGATCCGCGTGGGCTTCCTGGACCCGCCATCGCCGTTGCGGGCGGATACGCCCACACCTGACCCCGTGGGGTCAGGAGACGCCGCGGAAGAAGGCACGGATGTCGTCCGCGAGCAGTCCCGGCACCTCCATCGCGGGGAAGTGGCCGCCCTCGGTGAACTCGCTCCAGTGGCCGATCGCCTTCCACGGGTCCATCGCGCGGCGCATGAGCGGGTGGGTGTCGAACACGGCCCACCCGGACGGCACCTCGGAGGCCATGACCAGGTCGATTCCGGAGTGCGCCGACTCGTAGTAGAACTGCGCGCTCGACGCGCCGCTGCGGGTGAACCAGTACAGGCTGATGTTGGTCAGGAGCTGGTCGCGGTCGACCGTCTCGTCCGGCGTCCGGTAGGCGCCGCTCCTGCTCTTGAACTTCTCGGCGATCCACGCGAGCTGGCCGACCGGCGAGTCGGTGAGCGCCGCGCCGATCGTGTCGGGGCGGTGCTCCTGCATGGCGAGATACCCGCGCTCGGCCGCGGCCTCGGCGCGCACCGCCTCGATCTGGGCGGCCTCGTCCTCGGACAGGCCCTCCGGGTAGGGGAACTTGTCGCCGAGCAGCCCGAGCCACCGGGGGTCGCAGCCGATGTGCGTGCCGATGACGCGCTCCGGGTGGACCGCCGCGAGGCGGCCGGTGGTGCCCGAGCCGATGTCGGTGCCGTGGGCCGCGAACCTCTCGTAGCCCAGGCGCGTCATGATCTCGGCGTAGGCCTCCACCGTCCGCGCCAGCTCCCAGCCGGTCCCCGACAGCGGGGTGGAGAACCCGAAACCGGGCAGCGACGGGATGACCACGTGGAACTCGTCGGTCAGCAGCGGGACGAGGCGCTGGTACTCGACGAACGAGCCCGGCCAGCCGTGGTTCAGGATCAGCGGGGTGGCCCCCGGGTCCGCCGACCGCGCGTGGACGACGTGGAACGTCTGGCCGTCGACGACCGTCGTGAACTGCTCGTACTCGTTGAGCCTCGCCTCCTGCGCACGCCAGTCGAACCCGTCGCGCCAGTACTCGGCGAGCTCCTCCAGGTACACCGGCGGGATGCCGCGGCTGAAGTCGGCGCGATCGTCCCGGCCCGGCACGGGGGCGGGCCGGCGCGTGCGCGCCAGCCGGTTGCGCAGGTCGTCGACGCCGGCCTGCGGGATGTCGATACGGAACGGTGTGAGTGCTGTGTTCTCGCTCATGGCACCGACGCTCCCAGGCAATGCGGCAGGCTTGCTTCCGCGATCGCTGAAATGGTGGGGAACATGTTGGAGACCTCGGCCCGCCTGCTCGAACTGCTGTCATTGCTCCAGCTCAAGCGCGACTGGACGGGCCCCGAGCTCGCCGGCCGGCTCGATGTGAGCACGAGGACCGTGCGCGCCGACATCGGCAGGCTGCGGTCGCTCGGCTATCCCGTGGACGCGCGCCCCGGCGTCGCGGGCGGGTACCGGCTGGCCGCCGGGGCGGCGATGCCCCCGCTGCTGCTCGACGACGAGGAGGCCGTGGCCGTCGCCGTCGGACTGGGCGCGGTCGCGACCCGGAGGCTCGGCGTCGAGGAGACGTCGCTCACCGCGCTCGCGAAGCTGGAGCAGGTGCTGCCCTCGCGCCTGCGCCGACGGGTCGAGGCGGTGCGCGAGGCGATGAGTGTCGTTCCGGGGGCCGAACCGCCGCTCGACCTCTCGGCTCTGGGCGCGGTCGCCGCCGCGATCCGCGGCCGCGAACGGCTCCGGTTCGGATACACGAAGCCCGGGGGCGGCGAGGGGCCCCGCCACACCGAACCGCAACGGCTGGTGAGCTGGGGGCCGCTCTGGTACCTGCTCGCCTGGGACCTCGACCGTGACGACTGGCGGGTCTTCCGTGTCGACCGCATGGTGCCGCACGCGCCGACGGGTGCGCGGTTCCGGCCGCGCGCTATCCCGGGGGACGATGCCGTCGAGTACGTCGTCGGACGCGTCAGCAAGGGGTCCTGGAATTACCGTGCCCGGGTACTTGTGCACGCTCCCGCCGCCGAGGTCGCCGCGAAGATCCCCATCCCGGTCGACATCGAGGCGGTCGACGGGTCCACGTGCCGTGTCGAGCTGGGTTCCCACGACCCGGACCGGCTCGCGCTGTGGATGGCGCAGCTCGACGTCGACATCGAGGTGATCGACGGGGACGAGCTCGCGGCGGCGTTCGACCGCCTCGCGGCGAGGTTCCGGCGGGCGGCGGGCGGCGGGGCCGCCGGTGGCCTGAGGCCGAAGTAGGCGGGCCCGCGCCGTGGAAGGCGCGGGCCCGGTGTGATCAGTTCACGGATGTACTAGTCGCGTTCCTCGGTGGCCCGACGGCGGCGGCCCAGGAAGATCGCTCCGGCACCGGCGAGTGAGGCCAGCAGGCCGCCGATGACCGGAACGGCGATCGACGCGCCGGTCTGCGCCAGCTGCGGCTGCTCGTGCTTGGGCGCGGGCTTGGGCTGGGGCTTCGGCTGCTCCGGCTTGCCCGGTTCACCAGGCTTGCCGGGCTCTCCGGGCTTCCCCGGCTTACCGGGCTTGCCGGGCTCTCCGGGCTTCCCCGGCTTGCCGGGTTCCCCGGGCTTACCGGGCTTGCCCGGCTTGCCCGGTTCACCGGGCTTCCCAGGCTCCCCGGGCTTGCCCGGCTTTCCAGGCTTCCCGGGTTCTCCCGGCTTACCGGGCTTGCCGGGCTTGCCGGGCTCTCCAGGTTTGCCCGGCTTGCCGGGTTCCCCGGGCTTCCCCGGCTTGCCGGGTTCCCCGGGCTTCCCAGGTTCCCCAGGCTTGCCGGGCTTACCGGGCTTCCCCGGTTCTCCCGGCTTGCCGGGCTCTCCGGGCTTGCCGGGCTTCCCCGGTTCCCCAGGCTTGCCCGGCTCCCCGGGCTTCCCCGGCTTACCGGGCTTGCCCGGTTCCCCCGGCTTGCCCGGCTTGCCGGGCTTTCCGGGTTCGCCCGGGTACCCCGGGGGCTCGGGCTCCGGGTACCCCCCGCGCAACTCCGCGGCCCTGTCCACCTGGTCCACGGTGATCTCCGGGACGACGGGCAGGGGGCGGCTGTTCAGCGCCTCCTCCACCGCCCGCTCGATCTCCGTGCCGCTCGTTTCCTGCGGAGCGGCGGCGACGGACGGTTCCCGGTGTTCCGTCGTCTCGTCGGCGAGGACGGGGGCCGTACTCCACAGGAGCGGCGCGATGATCGCGGCGCCGGTGAAGGTACCGGCCATGCGGATGATCCTGCGAGCACTGATGGCGCTGGAAGCCTTCGGTGTCGTCTTCGAGCAATGGTCCATGTCCGACATCGTCGGCAATTCATTGCTTAAAGTCACTTCTGACTACTGTGAGTCATGATAAAGCAATGGCAAAGCTTGGGTTCCGCCGGTTCGACTCCTGTGGCGCGATGGGGCCGCGTGGCGTTCACTTCTCCTTCATTGCAACGTTCCGTGGATGATCGTTGCGTTGGGTTCAGGGCCGTTGCAACAATTTCTGGTTATCTTCCTGATGAAATGGGGATATCTCGCGGCAAGTTCTTTGCTCGAAATGCGAATGCAACGTAGCGTTTCCATTATCGGAAACACGATGAAGGAGCACGCGATGCAGCACTTCGACACCCCCGGATCGGTCGAGGTGACCGTCCGGCTGCCCGTCGGCTCGCGCGTCGAGGCCACGGCGGCCGCCGCCGGGTTCCGCGGCGTCGGCCGGCTCGGCGAGGTCTCCTACGAGGCCACTCAGGGGCTGGTCAAACTTGACGAGTCGGCGGGCGCCCGCCTCGCCGTCCAGGACGGCGACATCACCATCGGCCGCCTCACCGGCCCCGCCCGGGTCGAGACCGCCAAAGGGGACATCCGCATCGACGAGGCCGTGCGCGGTGAGCTCGTGCTGCGCACCCGGGCCGGCGGCATCTCCGTCACCGCGGCCGCCGGGGTCTCCGCCTCCCTGGACGCCGGGACCTCCTACGGCCGCATCGACAACGCCCTCAGGAACGACGGCACCACCGGGCTCGACATCCGCGCCACCACCGCCCACGGCGACATCACCGCCCGCAGCCGGTGACCTCTGTTCGGACGGAACGCGGAGCGGGCCGCGCCGAAGCCCTCGGGTTCGGCGCGGCCCGCGCGTGCGTCGCCGCCGGTCGGCGCGTTCCGGCCGGTCATCGGGGCATGACGAGATCCCTGGTCCGGTCGTCCATGTAGTCCTCCAGGTCCTGGTTGGCGATCGCCAGGTTGACCACCATGATCCCGACCGTCTCGGCGGCCAGCCGGAAGGCGCAGCCCGGGTGGTCCTCCAGCGGCACCACCAGAACGGGGTGTTCGGGGTGGCCCAGGGTGACCGCGTCCACGACCAGCACCACGTCCGCGGCCGGCTGCCCGGAGTCCTCCGGGTCCGGCAGGACCGCCGCCATCAGCTGCTCCGGGGACGCGCCGTCGAAGGCCGGGTCGTCCACGAAGTCGATGTGGTCCCCGTAGTCGTCGATGATGTCGCCGAATCCCTCCGGCCCCGGGCGGCGCACCGTCTCCACGAGCGCCGCCCAGGCGTCGCCGTCGGTGAAGTCCGTGCGCACGAGCAGCCCGTCGTTGCCCTGGACGAGCGCGGGCAGCGGCCGGGCCGGGGGCTCGTACCGCGGGGCCGGGTCCAGCGTCTCCAGGTAGGCGCCGACCGGGACGGCGCCGTCGGAGCCGCGCCCCTCGAACCTCTCCAGCGTCATGTCGATGTAGGGGCGGTACAGGACCAGGTGGGTGAGCGCGGCCTGGCGGGGGCAGATCCGGAACGCCTCCCCGTCTGACGGCCGCAAGGCGAGCAGCGGCCGCAGGTCGGGGTCGGCCGCCGTCTCGGCGGTGACCAGGAGGACCAGGTCGGGGACCCACACGCCGTCCCGGTCCAGGGCCGCGCGCACCTCCTCGGCGGTGGCGTCCGACCACCCCGGGTCGTCCACCGTGACCAGCCGCCGCCGGGGCCCGCCCGCGGTCGGCGCGTCCGGACCGGGCGGCGCGTCCAGTCCCGGCAGCGGGCCCATGCGGGAGAGCACGTCGGCCCAGGTGTCATCGTCGCCGCCGGTGCGCAGCAGGAGCGTTCCGGACACCCGCGGGCCGTCGTCGGACGGGGGCAGGGGGAGGGAGGGGCGCGCCATCAGGGGTACCTCGCGAGGGTGGTCGGGGGGAGCGGACACCACCGTTCTACCGGCCCCCACCGACAGGGCCGCGGCCGCCGCGGGGACCCGCTGCCTCCGGGCTCGCAGGACGCCGCCGACGTAGCGACACAGCGGCGGCCCGCGCGCGTCCGCGTCGGCTCCGGCCCGGTCCCGTGCTTATCCTGGCGGCGCCGGCCGCGGGTCCCGCGGCCGGAGCACAGGGCTGGGGGCGGACGGTGGACGGGAACGGCGGCGGGGTCAGGTCGGCCGACCTGGAGAGGGCGTTCCCCGCCGAGCGCGCCAAGGCCTTCGTGGACGCCGTGGTGGCCATCGCGCTCACCCTGCTGATCCTGCCGCTCATGGAGTCCGCCGCCGAGCTGGGCGCGGGCGACACCGGCGTGGGGGAGTGGTTCGCCGAGCACACCGACCAGATCGTCACCTTCCTCATCAGCTTCGTGATGATCGGCTTCTTCTGGACCGGGCACCACCGCGTGTTCGCGCAGGTCGTCGCGGTCTCCAACGGATTGCTGTGGCTCAACCTGGCGTGGCTGCTCACCGTGGTCTGGATGCCCGTTGCGACCGCGCTGACCGGGCATTCCGGCACGGACGACCGCCCGTTCGCGCTGGTCTACATCGCGAGCATGGCGGCGACCAGCGCGCTGTGGCTGCTCATCCGCGTCCACCTCGCCCGCCACCCCGACCTGCACGCCATCACCGCGGAACGGCTCCGCCAAGGGGTCGCCGTCGCCCTGGCCGACCTCCTGCTCTTCGGGGCCGCCGCCGGCCTGGCCGGGTTCGTCCCCGGGGTCGGCTACTTCGCGCTGCTCGTCATGTGGCTCTCCGACCCCGCGCGCAGGCTCGTGAGCCCCTGGCTGCGGCGCTGGACCCCCGCCCCGGGAACGGCGTCGGCCGGGTGAACCCGGGTGCGGCGGGCGGTCAGTCCGCCGGGTCGGCGGGGCGGTTCCGCAGCCGGTCCAGGAAGGGCAGCACCTCGGCGAGGAAGCGGTCGTGTGCCTCCAGCTGGGCCCAGTGGCCGCACTCGGGCACGCTCACCAGGCGGGCGTCCGGCATCAGGGCGGCCGCCTCGCGGGAGCCCGCGATGGGCACCATCGGGTCGTTCTCGCCGTGGAAGAACAGGGTGGGCGCGGCGATGTTCCCGACCTCGCCCATCGCGTAGTTGAGCATGACGCGGCGGCCCAGGGTGGCGCGGTTGTACCGCGCGAAGGCCAGGGAGCCGCCAGGCCGGACCGCCTCGCGGGCGAACTCCTCGACCACGGGCTCGGGCATGGTCCCGAAGTCGTGGACCACCGCCCGCACCGTCGACCGGGTGAACCTCCCGGCGAAGGCGGCGAGCGCGACGAGCAGGCGCTCCGGCAGCTGTGCGCTCAGCCAGGCCGCGCCGTGCGCGAAGCGGTTGTGCAGGACCGGGACCAGGCCGCCGGGGGCGATCAGCACCAGGCCGTCGACCATGCCGGGGCGCTGGAGGGCCAGCCGCAGCGCCACGTCGCCGCCCATGGACACGCCGAACACCACGGCGCTTTCGACGCCCGCGGCCGACATGGTCCGGGCGACCGCCTCGGCCTGCTCCCAGGGGCCTCCGGGCGGGTCGATCCCGGTCGTCCCGCCGAACCCCGGAAGGTCCGGCGCGACCACCCGGTGCGTCCGCCCCAGGGGCTCGATGAGCCGGTACCAGGAGATGGCCGCGTTGTCGGTGCCCCCGCCGTGGATCAGGACGACCGGCGGGGCGGCGGGGTCCCCGGCGCTCAGGACGCGGACCCGGCCGCCGTCCACGGCCAGGAACCCGGTCTGGGCGCCGGGGGGTACGAGGGGCGTCATCGGTCCTCCCAGACCTCGGTGAGCCGGTCGGCCAGGCGCTCGAAGCACTCCTTGCCGGGGGTGGTGTCGTCGACGTCGGCGTCCGCGGCCAGGGCGATGAGCCCGCCCATGGACAGGATCAGGGAGCCGACGTCCTCGTGCGGGGCGGTGGCGGCCAGGCCCGTGTTCCACACGGCCAGGTTGGCCGCCAGGGCGTCCGGGTCGGTGCCCGCGCGCAGCATGCCCCGCGCGGACATCTCCCGGAGGAAGTCGGCGCCGAGCACCGAACGCGAGCGGTACAGGTCCGGTGCGTCCGCGGCCGGACCGCCGCGGCGGACGGAGCCCTGGTAGAGCGCCACCAGGAAGGGGCGGCTGTGCAGCGCGGTCAGCGAGTGCACGAACAGCCGGGACAGCAGGCCGCCGCGGGGGTCGGCGGCGACGCCCGCGCGGGTGACGGCCAGGGCGCGCGCCAGCTCGCGGTCGACGACCGCGCGCAGGAGGGCGTCCTTGCCGTTGAAGCGCAGGTAGAGCACTCCCTTGGCGACACCGGCGCGGGCGGCGATGTCCTCCATGGTGGTCCGCGCGGCACCGTGGCGGGCGAGGAGGTCGGCGGCGGCTTCGAGGATCACGTCGGTGTCGACGCTGGGGCGTGCCATCTGATGACCTTAATGACTCATATCGTTCATCTGGTCATTAAGGATAGCGACGCGGTCAAGACCCCTCTCGGGGGTCCGCGTGTGCCGGGGTCGGCCGGGGTCACTCGTGGAAGGGCTCTCCGGTGACGACGTGGTCCGCGTGGTTGAGGGCCTCCAGGACCAGGCGGCGCAGGTGGCCGTCGGCGAGGCGGTAGATCACGTGGCGGGACCGGCGCCGGGACTCCACGAGCCCGGCCAGGCGCAGTTTGGCCAGGTGCTGGGACACCGCCGTCCGGGAGGCCCCGCAGGCCTCGGTGAGGCGGCCGACGTCGGCCTCCTCTTCCTCGGCGAGCAGCCACAGCAGGTGCAGCCGGGTCTGGTCGGCCAGCAGGGCGAACACGCCCGCCGCCACGGCCAGCCGCTCGGGTTCGGGCGGGGCCGGGTGGGAGAGGCTCGGGGCCTTGCGTTCGTCGCTGGTCCGCATGGGGGAAGTCTAGGGGCGGCCCCATTCGTCAACATGTGCGTACTTGCGCACATATATGATGCGAGAGAACGGCCCTCCCGGAGGTACCCCCCATGTGGCGTGTCCTCGTGGACTTCCCCGCCTACCGGCGCATGTTCGCCGCCCAGGTGGTCGCCCTCGCCGGAACCGGCCTGGCCACCGTCGCCCTCGGCCTGCTCGCCTTCGACCTGGCCGGGGACCGCGCGGCCGCGGTCGTCGCCACCGCGCTGACGGTCAAGATGGTCGCCTACGTCGGCGCGGGCCCGGTGCTCACCGCGGCCCTGGTCCGGGTCCCGCGGCGTGTGGTCCTGGTGGGCGCCGACGCCGTCCGGGCGCTCGCCGTGGTGGCGCTGCCCTGGGTCGACCAGGTGTGGCAGGTGTACGCCCTGATCGCGGTGCTCCAGTGCGCCTCCGCGGTCTTCACCCCCGCCTTCCAGGCGGTCATCCCCGAACTGGTCGACGACCGCGGCTACACCGGCGCGCTGGCCCTCTCGCGCCTGGCCTACGACCTGGAGGCCCTCGCCTCGCCGCTGCTGGCCGCGGCCCTGCTGGTCGTCGTTCCGTTCCACGGCCTCTTCGTGCTGACGGCGGCCGCCTTCGGGGTCTCCGCGGTGCTGGTGCTCGCCACGGCCCTGCCGCGGAATCCCGGCGACCCCCGTCGCGCCGCCGCCTCCTGGCGGGTCTTCGCCACCGACCCCCGGCTGCGCGCCGTCGCCCTGCTGGACCTGGCCGCCGCCGTGGTCACCGCGCTGGTGCTGGTGGACACCGTGGTCCTGGTCCGCGCGCACCTGGGCGGGACCGACGCCGGGGTGGCGGTGGCGCTGGCGTTCTTCGGCGCGGGCTCCATGGCGGTGGCCTTCGCACTGGGGTTCCTGGTGGACCGGTTCGGCACCAGAACACCGATGCTGGCCGGGCCCGCGGTGCTCGCCGCCGGGTCCGCCGTCCTCGCGATCGGCTGGGCGCTCGCCCCCGGCCTCGCCGTGCTCGGGGCGGGCTGGCTGCTCCTGGGCGCCGGCTGTTCGCTGATCGCCGCCCCCGCCGGCCGGGTGCTGCGGGACGCCGCCCCGGAGGGCGGCCTGGCCGGGGTGCTCGCCGCGCGCTTCGCGATCTCGCACGCGTGCTTCCTGGTCACCTACCCCCTCGCCGGGTGGGCCGGGGGCCTGGACCCCGCGGCGGTGTTCGCCGGGGCGGGGGCCGCGGTCGCGGTGTGCGGCGGCGCCGCCGCGCTACTGTGGCGGCCGAAGGTCATTGAGGACATCGGTGAATAAAAA